>JAYTVY010000391.1:0-15131 GCA_043743755.1 Bryobacterales bacterium
CCAGCGTGATGCATGGACCCACGCGCCGAGCCGGTTCGGTGGCGAGTATCCGCGGCATCAAGACTCCGTCCAACGTGGCGAAGCTGGTGATGGAGCAGACCGATCACGTGATGCTGGTTGGAGGCGGCGCGCTCAAGTTCGCCAGGGAAATGGGCATGCGCGAAGAGGACCTGATGACCGAGAAGTCGCGTCTGGCGTGGCTGGTTTGGAAGCAGACCTTGCGGGATCGCGACGGGCACAGCAACTGGGGGCCGGGTCTGGATGCGCCGCCGAAATCCTCGGCGCGAGTGGACCAGCTGAAGAAGGTCTTCCCGCGCGCGGATGAAGAAACGCTAGCCTGGGCGTTGGAGATGGCCCTGCATCCAACCACCGGGACCATCAATTGTCTGGCGTTAAACACCAAGGGCGAAATGTCGGGTGTAACCACTACCAGCGGGTTGGCGTGGAAAATCGCCGGGCGCGTGGGCGATTCGCCGATTATTGGTGCGGGTTTGTACCTGGACCAGGATGTGGGCGGCGCGGGCTCCACCGGACGGGGCGAGGAGAATATCCGGATCTCGGGCGCTCACACCATCGTCGAGAACATGCGCCACGGCATGACTCCGAAAGACGCGTGCCTGGATGCTCTGAAACGCGTGGCTCGAAATTTCGACAATGACCTGAACCGGCTGGCGAAGTTCGACATCAACTTTTATGCCTTGCGCAAGGACGGAGTGTACGCGGGGGCGTCGCTTTGGAACGGGAAGAAGCGCGGAGGCGGGGAATGGTATCGGAACTTCGCCGTCAACGATGGTGGGGAGAGCCGTCACGAGCCGACCGTTTTTCTGTTTGAAAAATAAGGGTGTATCCTTTTCAGGGCCGGGGTCATCCATACGTTTATGGAGAAAACCAAGATCCTGGTCGCATTCTATTCGCGGAACGGCATGACCGAGAGTTTAGCCAAGGCGGTAGGCGAAGGGGCCTCCGCGGCAGGCGCGGAAGTGCGGTTGCGGCGTGCCCGCGACATTGTGGGGCCGGACGTCATGGCGAAGGCCCCGGGATGGGCCGAGAACGCGGCGCGCATGGATGCCGCATATCCGGCGCCCACCGAAGAAGACGCCGAATGGGCCGACGGCATTGCGTTCGGCACGCCGACCCGGTTCGGTAACGTCTCGGCGGAGTTGAAGGCATATATCGATTCGCTGGGCGGCATCTGGTATCAGGGCAAGCTGAACGGGAAGGCCGGAGGAGCGTTTACGTCGACGTCGTCACTGCATGGCGGGAAAGAGACCACCATCGTGTCGTTGTATGTCCCGCTGGCGCACCTGGGCTTCGTCATTGTGCCGCTGGGTTACGCCGATCCGATTATCTTTCGCGCTGGCTCACCCTATGGAGCAACCGCCACGTCGGATCAGGCAAACACTCCCGCGACGGCGGATGATCTGGAAGTCGCTCGATTTCAGGGGAAGCGCATCACGCAGGTGGCCGGAGTACTCAAGCAATTGCGCGCGTAGAGCCACCGTGATCGCGATCCGTTCGAGGCAGTCTCAGGGACGGTGCTGAAGCAAACGGCGCGTCCCCGCGTATTCCGGCCAGTCCCAAAAATGGAGATGTTTTGGCGATGCTGTGCTGAATGCCGGAGATTGGGGGCGTTCCAGCGTTAGAAAAGGCAGCCCGGATGGGATGGAAAGATCGCCTGCCGTCGTCATCCTTCGATTCCCGTGGAATCCGCTGGCTAGATCTTCGGCCGCGAATGTTCGCCCCGAATATTTTCCACGAAAGTGAGTCTCGCTCAGCGCAATGTAGTGCCGAAGAATAAAATCTCGTGGAAAGAGGCGCACTTCGCCTCCGGCGACTGTGTGCCCTCCGCTCGCGCTGTTGTCGAAGCCAGCCGACCGCTTCCATGCCCGGACGAGCCTGGGATGGCTGGGATGGAAGAAATAGTAGTCGCGCATCAAGGATCTGTAATTGTCCACTTCAAAATTCTCCCCGGGACGCGGCAGGAAGACGAACTCCAGAAAGTTGATGCAGTTGAACCCGGCTCCGTCGGCGGCGCGAATTCCATCCATGAGCGTGCCGTATTCGGGAGGCGCCTGCAGCCACTCGTCGGCATCGGCATGGATTATCCAGCCATGCGAGACCGATTCAATCAGTTTCTTCTTCACGGAGAGTTGTTCGGTCAGTGAAAATGCGCCCCGCCATGGCAGACGCTCAATCGAGAGCAGTCCCTTGCCGAGAAACTCTTCCCTTATCGCAGCGATGGATCCGTCGGTTGAGTCATTATCGATCAGGATGACGTCGACGCCCTGGCGAACGAAGTCACCGACACACGCGCGCGCGTGCAGCGCTTCATTGCGAACGCAGACCAGCGCCACCGCGCTCATAAACCATCAATTAGCGCGCGGCGCAACGCGTCTTGATCGATGGAGCGCACCGGCAGGTGGCAGCGCTCGGACATCGCTTCCAGACTCAGGCCGGAGCTCAAGACCGGTACGTCCGGCTGTTTAACGCCGATGGAGGAGTAATAGTCGAAAAACTTGAATCCATCGCCATGAACCCGCTCTGAAATCTTTACCCACGCAGCGGGTATCCCGTACGCATGCGCGAAAATCAGGCCGTGAAGCGAGGAGGAGAGGATCCGCTCGCAACTCGAGAGTGCCGCGGAAAACTGTTCGAGCGGCGCCGTCACGTCAATGATCTTAACACCGGCGGCCGCCGCCTGGAGCACGAAAGGGTCGCTTTGATCCACATAGTGGGGCACCAGGCCCAGTGGCCGGCAAGCCGCCTGCTTGGGGTAAATACACGGCAGAAAAGCTCCCGGATCTCCGAAGACTTCCGGGCTGCTGATTCCCTGGCGCCGCAGCCTCTCCCACGTAAGACGTCCGCGAACCGCCAGGACGGCTTTCGGGGGGACAGCAATTTCAATACTGCCATTGATCAGGCCCGTTCCCCAAATAATCGAATCGCGATCCGCCCAATGCAGGATGGATCCGATGGCAATAAGGTTTCGGACGCCGGGCGCCGCTTCGCCAATCACTTCGACGGGTTGGGAAGCGACATGTGCCACCACGGCCGCGCTGGCCTGGTCGCCGGCATTCGCGGTCATGGAAAATTGCTTCAGCAGGATTACGGGCATGGACTTCCAGGCGTCCTTCAGGGCTTGGGATGGAGCGGCGCCGGCGCCAGGCTGTTCGCATCCAAGCTACGCGGACGGGCGTCGTGGATGTCCGCGAACGGCCAATTGAGCCCGCGTTTGAAAGGAATCTCGGCTTCATCGCGAACGGCCAGCGCCAGGCAGGTATTGGGATCGTAGAAACGAACCTCCGGTTTCCGAAAGCCCATGAATTCGCACATATCCTGCAGACAAAGCCCCGTGGGCTGCCACCACCGGCCGGCGTAGAACCGCCCGAAATTGGCATAAGAGTGAGTGAAATCGTCCACGCCGCTGCTCTGGATCAACAATAAGCCGCCAGGCTTGAGCAGTTCACGCATGGCGTACAGGCCAACCAGCATATCGCTCAGATGGTAAAGCACTCCCGCGAATAGAATTAGATCCAGGCTGCCGGGTGGGATGTGTTCGCGAAGCCGAAAAGCGGATTGCAGCACAGGCTTGACCTGGCTGGCGCCGAAGATCCGCGCCAGTGCGGCGCACTGCGCCAGATGCTCTGGAATCTCGTCCACGGCGTAGATCAACTCGGCTCCGCGATGCGCCATCAGCAGCGACAGTCCGCCCGTGAAGCAGCCCACATCGGCCACACGCATTCCGTCCAGTCGCGGCGGCCACCAGCCCCATTGGTCCAGGCCGCCGGCTATCCTGAGGTAGCCGTCGCCCAGCAGCCCTTCTTTCTGAAACGGCCCGAAGTCTATCGTGTGCCCCCAACCGTATGGAGACGCGGCCGCCAGCCGGTCAACCTCGGCCATGATCTGGTGGATCTCGTCGGGTTTAGTTGCCGCCGAGAGTGAAAACGGCCAGGCGGCCGGACATAATTCTGGATAGCTCATAGAGAGAACCGTCACTCAGCGAAATCGAAGAAGTGACGCCAAGTACCTCACAGGCGTCGTGATTCTCCAGGAAAAGGATTGTTTGAGGCTCGCTTCGCGAGACAACGCTGCCTCATAACTAGTACGAAGAGTGTTCAAGTCGAACTGGCGTACCAGCCGGAACCGATAGCGTTCCGCCAGGGCGTCTACAGCTTCGATGGACTCCTCAAGTTCGGAGCCGTCGTCAACCACGACAGTCTCCATCGGATGAGAGCAAGCCAGGATCGCGTCTTCCAGATAGTAGCCGTAGTTATGACAAGGAATTATGACGCTTACCAGCGCGTCGGTATTGTGCGGATCATCGAGAGCCGGATGTCCGGAACTTTCGTTCTCTGCTCGAAGCGAGGCTCGCATCTGGGTGGTCCTTGGGTCCACCTGCATTCTCAGGGGCGGTTCCCGGCTTCCGGCCGGAGTTGAGGCTTCTTGGGCTTTGATCTCGGAAGGAATCACTCTGTTCGACGCCTGGCAGCCGCTCGAATGAAAGGCCCTAAGATATGTCGCGCCGGCCAACTCGTGAGTGCGTTCTGGGTCCATCGCCACGTGGCGGACGTTCGCAAGGCGGCTATTTCACGGTCGCGCTCTCCCAGCATCCGAACGAGGCTTGAAAATTGCTCTTTCCAGCGCCAGCGCTCTTGCTCCGCCGCCGCGGTATGCGATTCTACCCATCGAGCGTGGGTCTCTTCGAATGCGTGGAGCCGGGCATCCAGATCGATGACGGCCTGCTCGGCCGCCGAGCATCGCTCCATCCAGCGTGTGCGGTCTTGTTCGAGCGTATTCAAGCTGGCATCTTTCTCCATGAGCGCATCCTGCGAGGCCGACCAGCGATCCATCCATCGTGCACGGTCCGCTTCAATCGCGCTCAAGGTCTCATTACGATCCAATAGCGCCTGTTCGGACGCCGACCAGCGATCCATCCATCGCGCACGGTCCGCTTCAATCGCGCTCAAGCTCTCATTACTGTCCAGAAGCGACTGTTCGGCCGCCGAACAGCGTATCATCCATCGCACTCGATCTTTGATTTCACGAAGAACGATTTCTTTCAGGAATCGCGAACCGGATACTGGTTCTACGCCCGCGACATAGTCTTGGCCTGCCTCGTGCGCAAATTCGAATTGCCCCAAAGCGGCGGGGTTCGGCACTTCATAGGATTCAACCATAAGCGCATACAGCTGCCGGGCGGCATTGGAATGAATGACGCCTTCAGTCTGATGGCGCAGTTCGGGCTTTACAATGGAGGAGACTCGATCCAGCAGCTCCCCCGGCTCGGCGTTCTCAAGCAAACCCGCGACTTCGCAAAGCCGCTGCGCTGGCGGCAGAGGATCCTGAAACCAGTCCTCATAGTGGATCACGCAATGAGGCGCTCCCTGAATTGCCCGGCACGCCGATAAAGTCTTTTCGAACCACAAGAGCTCGGAGTGAAGCGCTGAAAACCTGTCCCGGGCAGCCAGGGAGCCGGCCACGGCGCCGGGATGCCGGACACACAACACAAAGACGGGATTCACGCCGCAAGTCTGAAATACCTGGTTCCACAGCGGCATGAGCGCGGCGGTCCTGGGGTCCTTGAATCCCCAAATGCCAGGACCCTCGCTGCTTCGCCTGCGTACGATTGCCGCCAGTGTTTCCTTAAACGGATCCATCGCGGGCCATTCCCACCAACCAGGCGGAAAGGGAATGGCTGCCTCCAGCATGTCCCAGGAGCGCTCTAATGCCGCGAGAATCTGCTCCTGCACCTGGTAGATTTCCGGTTCTTCAAAATATCCGTTTTCGTTGAACGAGTCTCCAGGCAACAAGCGCGGCCCCAGACGCATTCCCAGAGCGCCCAGCACGCCGGTGCACAGCGAAGTGCCGGCCCGATGCATCCCCAATATTACGACGACGTGTCGTTGCCGATCCAAGGTCATACAACACCGCGGTTTCGTTGAAAGTTACTGGCTGAGTAACTCGTGCAATAATTAGTGCGGAATGTTTCCAATTGTTTCCCGCGTTTCCAGATAATGCATGATATTCTTGACGCTCTCGTCGATGGTCTCATCGCCCGTCCGGCATTCCAGCTCGGGATCGAGGGGTGGCTCATATGGATCGTCGACGCCCGTCAGACCCGTCAGCAGTCCGGCCCGCGAGCGCTGGTAGAGGCCTTTGACGTCTCTCTTCTCGCAGACCTCCAGCGGAGCATTCACATAAACTTCGACGAAGTGTTTCATGCTCCCGCGTATTTTATCGCGAGCCGCCCGGTACGGCGAAATCGCCGAAACCAGCACCGTGACGCCATGTCGAGCCAGCAGGCCAGCGACATAACCCATTCGGCGGATATTTTCGTCGCGGTCCGCCCGCGAGTATCCCAGATCCCTCCCCAGGTGCCGGCGGAACGAATCGCCATCCAAATGCTCGGCGCGGACGCCCGAGGCGTTCAAGCGTGCGTATACCGCATTGCTCAACGTGGTTTTTCCCGAGGAACTTAACCCCGTAAACCAGATCACCAGGCCTTCGCTCCCATTCATGATGAATTGTCCGCGGCGCGTTTTCTAACACTTGTTCGGGTACATTATTCATTCTAGTGCGAGTCGGCGCGCTGTGGTACATCTCGGACATGCTTACCACCACGCTCACCACCGGATGGGGTCTGCGGTATCCGGTGATTGGAGCTCCCATGGCCAACATCGGACACGGACGGCTCGCGCACGCCATCACGGCGGCAGGCGGACTCGGCATGATCGGCCTCGGCGTCAAGGAGTCGCTCGACGTTATCGAGAAGGAATCGGCCATTGCCCGCGGCGACGGAGTTCCCTCCAAATTCGGTATCGGCCTGCTGGCGTGGGCCATTGAGGCGCGTCCGGAATTGTTTGAGGCAGCCGTGCAACAACGCCCGTTTCTCATCTCCATATCGTTCAGCTCGGTGCGCCCATATGCGGATCGCCTGCACCGCGCGGGTATCCTGCTTGCTACCCAGGTAAACAGCCGCGCCGCCGCGCTGGAAGCCGAAAGCGCGGGTGCGGACGTTATCGTTTCGCAAGGCACGGAGGCGGGTGGCCACACCGGCGCCGTGGGAACGCTGCCGCTGCTGCAAATAGTTCTGGATGCGGTGGGCACACCGGTGGTCGCCGCCGGCGGGATTGCGTCTCCGCGCGGAGTTGCGGCCGCGCTCGCGGCGGGGGCGGCCGGCGTATGGGTTGGAACTGCGTTCCTGCTCAGTCCGGAAAGCTTGACCGCCGATGACGCGCGCCGCCGGATCGCCGGAGCTTCGGAAACCGATACCATCCTCACGCCTGTGTTCGATCGCGCGAATCGCCTGGCTTGGCCTCCCCAATTTCCCGGTCGCGCACTCCGCAACCCCTTCACCGACGAGTGGAGCGGACGCGAGGAAGAACTGGTGGCGAATGCCGCTGAGATGGCTCGCTTTCGCGCCGGCGCCGTTGCGCGCGATTACGACATCACTTCCATCTTCGCCGGACAGGCCGTCGGCATGCTGCACCACCAGCGCCCGGCCGGGGAAGTGGTCAGGCATCTGGGCGAGGGCGCCGAAGAATTACTGCGGTCGCGAGCCCGGGATTTGCTGGGCGCTTGATCGTTGGAGGGCCTAAACTGAGATTTCGGCTCCCCCCATGACCAGCCTCTTCGATCTATTCAAAATCGGCATTGGACCGTCTAGTTCCCATACCGTCGGACCCATGCGCGCGGCTCGTGACTTTGCTGGAAGGCTACAAGCATCGGGGCTGCTTGAGGGGACCTCGCACGTCACGGTGGAATTGTACGGCTCGCTGGCGCTGACGGGCAAAGGCCACGGCACGGATCGCGCTATCCTGCTGGGCCTCGAAGGGGAGACGCCTGAGGGCGTAGACCCGAATGCCATCGACGCGCGCCTGGCTGCGGTTAGGGAATGCAAACGGATCGTCCTGCTGGGCATCCACGAGATCTCTTTCGACGAAACGAACAATCTGCTCTTCCACCGCACGGGCCTGCTTCCGGGTCACTCCAACGGCATGCGCTATACCGCTTATGACGACAGCGGACGCCAACTCGCGAGCGAGATTTACTATTCGATCGGCGGCGGCTTCATCATCCACGAAGGCGAGGATCGCAGCGCCGCAAGTGTCGAGAAGCCGATTCCGTATCCCTTCTCCAGCGCCGATGAGCTGTTGCGATTGTGCCGTGAGAGGGGCATGCCGATTCACGCGCTGGTTCTGGAAAACGAAAAGACCTGGCGCACGGAACCAGAAATTCGCGCTGGGATCTTGCGGATCTGGGACGCCATGCAGGCCTGCCTGCGCCGCGGCCTTGCGATGGACGGCGTGCTACCGGGGGGTCTCAACGTGCCGCGGCGAGCACCGGGGCTGCACAGGCTGCTCAGCTCGCATCCTTCGCGCGATCCGCTCGACGTTATGGACTGGATCAACCTTTTCGCCATGGCCGTAAATGAAGAAAACGCGGCGGGCGGGCGCGTGGTGACTGCCCCCACCAACGGCGCGGCCGGCATCATTCCCGCGGTATCGCAATACTACCAGCAGTTTTGCGGCGGCGCATCCGAGGACGGCATGCTGCGATACTTTCTGACGGCCACGGCCATCGGCAGTCTTTACAAGCGGAACGCCTCGATCTCGGGCGCGGAGGTCGGATGCCAGGGAGAAGTTGGCGTGGCATGTTCCATGGCCGCCGGGGGGCTGGTGTCCGCGCTGAACGGAACCAATGAGCAGGCCGAAAATGCAGCCGAGATCGGTATGGAGCACAACCTCGGGATGACCTGCGATCCGGTGGGTGGGTTGGTCCAGATCCCGTGCATTGAACGCAACGCGCTAGGCGCGGTCAAGGCGATCAACGCGGCGCGAATGGCCATGCGCGGAGACGGGACCCACAAGGTTTCTTTGGATCAAGTGATCAAGACGATGTATCAAACGGGACTCGATATGCAGTCCAGGTATAAAGAAACCTCCCAGGGAGGGCTAGCTCTGAATGTTATTGAGTGTTGAGGCGAGACGCATCGTGTTGGGGCCCCGCCCAGCAATCTTCCGCCACCGCCCCGGTCTTCTGAAAATCGCCTGACTGCGCTTTGGCTATGCCGTCATTGTACAGAGTGAAGTTCAACAGGAAGCTTCCGGCGGCGTAGGCGCGTCCAAGATAGAAGCCCGGCCGCACCATGCGGATCTCGTCCCGGACCACCAGCCCCTCGCGGCCTGCCAGCTTATCGGGAATCGCGGTGTAGCCGGGCAGTTCGTCAGTGAATGCGTAGTCGATGATTACGGATTCCCGGCGGCTGTCCAGCAGGCTCTGGCCGCAGTACAGCTTGGCCGGAAAATATAGCTGGTCGACATGGCCATGTACCGTGATCTCGCGGAATGCCGCGGCATCCGGCGGATCGGGGAAGAATTCCTGCAAAGCCTCCAGGTGATCGATCCGGTTGCGCAGCACCCGCTGGCCGCGGTAGAACACCTTGCCCTTCCACAGAGCCCGGCCGAGCAGCGTCATCTTTTCAAGCTCCAAGCCGGCAAGTACTCCCTTCAGCCCGCCGGCGATCTCCTGCAACCGGTCCTTGCCCGTGATGCCTTTCGCGAAGAACAGATCTCCGTCATAGGCGCCGTCGGGAATAGGTCCCGCGGTGATGCGTGCGTAAATCTGATCCACCTGTTCCTGGTCGTACCTCTTCAGAAGTTCGGGAGTCAGCGCCATGCGATTCGCGGTGGAGAGTGGAAATTTGTGTTCCACTTCGGCGAGGTCGGTCTTGCTGGCGTAGGGATCCCCGTAAGGCCCGAACGGAATCTTGGGAGGAAGATTGTGAACGTACCACGCGAGTAATCCCAGGCCGGCGAAACCGGCCACCGCGGCGAGGGCGATCAGGATTTTTCCACTTCCCGCCGACTGCTGGACGGGCGCCGAGCCGCCTGCTGATGCCATGGTCTTACCGCCCCCCCTTCATAGAGTCGCCACGAACGCAGCCAGGGCCTTCTTTTCCCGATCCGACAGGGTAGTGCCGAATGGGTGTCCCGCGTTCTCCACAAAATCCGTACTAGTCATGTAATATTTCTTGATCAGCGGCAGGTGTTTCTCCAGCACGTTCATCGGCTCGCTGAGATTCTTCAAGAACTCGTCAACCATCCCGCGCACCTCTGTCGACGCCGGTTCGCCGAGCTTCGCGCGCAACTGGGAAGGATCCGTGAGAGACAAAGTCATGTCCACCACCAGATTCTTATACAGCAGATTGCCCACTACCGCTTGCGGTTTGCCGGGCGGGATCACTACACGAAAGGGCACGAACTTCTTCTTCGCCGGATCCCAGAACTTCGCGCCGGCATCGATAACGATCGGCTGGTTCAGAAGTGTCACTTTTCGGGCCCGCTTTTCAGGCGGCGTCAGTAGATCGTCCATCGACGCCTTGAAAAGCTTGAATCGCCCCTCCACGCTGGGATCGTACGCCCAGCAGGGCGGGGCATTGGACAAGGCTTGATCGTTCGCGTCCACGTAGGTGGGGTAGTAAAAATCGTTCTTCTTGTTTTGCGGTTTGCCGCAAATCTCCGGACCGATGGCATTGTTGTGCATGAACGGCGCCGAGGACCAGATGCTTAGAAGGGTAGTGGTCCGGTAATATCCGCGACCCCCATCGGACGGATCCGGATTGTTGGGATCCGGCGGCCGCGACCGCAAGGTATCCGAACCGTACTCCTGCCAGACATGGCCGGCCATGTGATTGGAATGCAGCGCGCGCGAACGCTGAATGCCTATAGCGGTGGCCAGCTGCGGTTGATCGTTGCTCAAGAAATCTATCCGCGTCCCGGTCTTCGGGTCCGTGGCCAGAAAATCCACGTCGCGAAAGCTTCCCCCGGCATCCGGCTTCTGGCTGGAGTGGCAGCGCGCGCAGTTGTCCGCGAACAGGTCATGCCCCAGCTTCACGGAACCGGCGCCGAATTCCTGGTCGAGTTTGGCCTCCAGATCTGAACGGCTCTTCAATCCTCTGGCGGCGTACAAATCGGTGGGGCCCTGGGATATCAGGAACGCCGCGATTTCGGGCAACCGGTCCTCGATGGCGCGAAAGTTCGGACAATCGCGGCGGCACTGGCCGATATCTAGTGGCGTCTGGCCGTATCCGCGCTGCGTTGGATCCAACACGAAAAAGTTCACCAGATGATTCAGCCAGCAGGGCTCCGAACACGATCCGATATTGATGTACACGCGCTGCACCGCTTCCAGCACCCCGATGCTGTCCTCGCCGCCTTTGAGAATGTGCATCACCGGACTGTTGGGGTCCATTGGATCGGAAGCCTTCTTGCGCCGCTTCTCCCAGCACTTGCCAGGTTTGCCGGGCTCGCACCAGCAGGCGCGCTCATCCGCGCCGGAGCCGCACTGGTTCACTGGCCACCACTTCACCAGCTCTTCGCCGGGGAACGTGGGCCGCTGCCCCAAATTCACGATCTGATTCGGAGTGCCCGGGTTGCCGTTGAAATCGTGCGGAAACGCCGAAGTGTCCACCGTGCCCGCGCGCACGTAATTGAAAATACGCCAGAGCGGGCTGTTAGTGGCTTCGCCGGACGCCATAATCGCGGTCACGTTCGTGTATTGATTGCCTACCGCGCCCTTGAGATTCTCCGGCTTGGGATTGTTCACATCCTTGGGAGGATTCAAAGGATCAAACGCGATATGGCAAGCCCCGCAGGACATGCCGAAGTAGAACGGCGGCTCCACGGACGCATCTCTAAGCTTGGAATGAAATACCGGCGGCTCCACAGTGGCGTTAAAGCCGTTCCAGGTGGACAGACCGGCATTCAGCTTGCGCCACTTCTCCAGATCGAATCGCGGATTCGGAAACTTGCGGATGCCCATCAGTCCTGAAGAGGTGCCAAACTCCAGGTCGCAAGGACTCTGCCGGTATTTCTGGTGCGCATCCGAACTGGGTGGGACATCCTGAAATATTTTCGGATCGCAGGCCGGATCCTTGTATCCGGTCTTGCCGACGTACTGCAGAAGAACATCGTCGCCCGGACAGTAATCCATTCCGAAGGTGTCGTCCAGGCTCTTTCGTGGACATCCCTTCGAGCCGGGTGTGCAGCATTCAGGGTCATTGATCATGCCCCAGGCGCGGAAACGATCATTGCGCTCATTCGAGTTGAGCACCCGGTACCAATCCAGCAGAACTGGCAACCGCTGTGGCAGCACATAGGTGTGGAATCGCCCATTTCCGGCGGTGGCGAAAAACCAGATCTTGCATCCGGCCCGCTGCTCCGGGGTCAGGGCGGGATCGTCGCACTGATTTCCTTTGTACGCCTTCTCGGGCGCGCTGGCCGCATGCAAGGCGGCCGCCAGCGCGGCCATCAGAAGCATTCGTCCGCACCACTTCATACGCGTCTCCTCATAAGGTCTTCAGGTATTCCATCAATGACTGCTTATCGCTCGACGCCAGCGTGGTGCCATACAGGTGACCCTGATTGCCGTTGCCCTTCACGCTGGTATCCAGCTTATATCCCAGCCGCTGCGCCTCCGCGGACTGCGTGTCGAACCCCACATTCACCAAATCCACCACATCATAGCCGCGATAGAACACCTTGGTCCGGATGTCCTCCGGCTCCAGCAAATCGCGCAGATTCGGAACCGATCCATTGTGCAAGTACGGACCTCGCAGCCAGATTCCGTCCAGCGGCACCGCCTGATAACCGTTGGTCTTGATCATATTGGTTCGCTGCACTCCCATGCTTGCCACCTTCCGATTGGCGATATCGGCCGCCTGCTGCGTCCAGGTAATCAGCCGGTTGGGATCGGTCTTGATCTCGGAGATGTCGATTACCTTGCCCATCCGCGATCCGGGTCCCGCCGCGTGGCAGGCAGCGCAGTTGGCGTCGAACACCGTTTTGCCCTGAGCCGCAAGCGCGGAATCGATCGGAAACGGGTACGGGTCCGGATGCTTATCGTTCAGGAATTCCTGGATCCAGGTAGCGTGCATCACAACGTGTTTCGGATCGGCTTGCAGCCCTAGCGCTGAATCGATAATCACGGACCGCGGCGACGGCGTCTCTCCGCCCCAGTTCAAGTTCATGCCTTCGCGCATTCGCAGATTCCAGGCCGATGGAAAATCCGCGCTGCCCACGGTCTGATCCCAGGGCAAGCCGGTCATGAAATACTTGGTGAGGTTCATCGGATCGTCGCGGCCGTTGCCCCAGTCCGGCCAGTTCGGACGATTCATCCAGGAGAACTGGCTGCCGCGATCCTGCAGGGCTTGCTTCGTCCGGGGAATAATTCCATACCGGTACAGCAGCCGGTCCAGCGTGGAAAGCGGCGCGTGCTGCTCGATTTCCGCCAGCAGTGTATCGGGATTGAAGCGCACATCGTTGGCGCACTTCGTCAAGAAGCGCAGCATGGCCTGGATCCCGGTGGTATGTCCCGGCCCCCCGGGAATGAAGTGCGGCGGTTCGTCGGGCCGCGTGCGCCACGTAGTGGTGTGGCATGCGGCGCAAGTATTCGTGATCCGCGGGAATCCCATGGTCCGCTTGGCGAATCCCACTGGAGTCTCATGCCCTTCTTCCCACGGAAGTCCGAACGCGCGATATCCGTTTGGTCCGGGCAAGTAATCTGGAAAAACTCGTGGCAGCACCACCCAGATCCAAAACGGCAGCCCGGCCTCGGCCTCGGCGTCCATTGAGCCGTATTTGAAGCGCTCCTCCAGATTGGCGAACTTCGGCTGATCCACCAGGCGGAACAACTTGTACCAGGCGGTGAAGCCCACCACGATTGCCAGCACCACGACTATTGCCAGAATCCAGAGTATCCGCCGTTTCCAAACTGGGCTCATAGAAGCTCCTCTAAAACTTCTTCAGATACTCCACCAGCGCGTCTTTATCGACGGGCGGCAGTGTGGTCCCGTAGGCCGGGCCTTCGTGGCCTTTGTTGGAGTTTCCCTGGACGCTGGTCTGGTAATTGAAAAACTTCCTTCCATTGCGCCCGGCCGCCGTGCCGATGAATCCCACCTTGTCGCGATCCACCACATCGTCGCCGCGATAGAATTGCGCGGGCCTTGTGTCGCTGTCGTCCAGAAGGTCGCGTAACGTAGGTACGCTCCCGTTATGCAGGTATGGCGCACGCAGCCAGATGCCATCCAGCGGCATGGCCGCATAACCGTACGTCTTCTTGAAATGGCTGAAGCGCTCGCCTTCGTAACCGGCATAGAGCACATTCTGGCTCACCGCGAGTTCGGATGTGTAAGAATCCAGGCGCCAGCGATCAGTGCCGATTTCCGCAATCGGAATTACAGTCCCCAATCGCCCTTGTCCGGGCGCGAAGTCCTTGCCGTCTTTTCCGTGGCATCCGGCGCACCATTGCGCATACACTTGCGCGCCGCGCGCGGCTTTGCTTTCGTTTACCCCATACGGCCACGCCGGAGGCGCGGCGTCCAGCAGCCAGTCGGCCGTTTGCTTCAGACTCGGCCGGTCCAGCGACACAGGATATGCGCCAGTACCGAATGCAGCGCTCCGGTTCCGCTCGTCTACGTCGGTGTTGTTGCCGTCCCAATGGAGATTCATGCCGATTCGCTTGCGCTGATTCCAAATGGAGGGGAAATCGGTGGTGCCCAACTTTTCAGCGGCCGGCGCCAGGTCCATGCGGAATCCGAGCAACGCCTTGGCCGGCTCGAAGGTGTCAATGCGCCCCGGCCCGAATTCAGGCTCCTGCATGATGAACCACAGCTTCTGTTTCTCGGTGAGCAAGCTTTCGCGCATCTTGTAAATGGCGTAGAAGCGCAGGATTAACCGGTTGATGAGGTCTTCCTTGATCTCCATGTTCTTGATCCGCGCCAGAATTAATTGCGGCGTGAATTTCTGGTCGCTCACGATGTTGAACATGAATTCGTAGTAGCCGCGCAGATCCACCGTATTCGAGGGCATGCCCGCGTAATATTTGGGCGCCGCGTCCGGTGAATCGCGCACGGATCCGGCGTGACAGATGGCGCAGTTGAAGAACACCCGTTCGATCCCCTGGTAGCGGCGCTTGGAAACCCCGATGGGCAGGTCCTTGTCCTTTTCATAGATGAAGCCCAGGGAAGCGTATCCCCCCGGAAGATACTCGGGAAAAAGCCCCGGAAGCGCCATCCAGACCGAGTATGGAATTCCGGCGAGCCGCTCGCCGCCGGTGGACCCGTATTTGAA
>JAYTVY010000392.1:0-2797 GCA_043743755.1 Bryobacterales bacterium
CCCACCCCCCGCTTCTTCTGCCACCGCGCCCGGACCACGTGGATAACCATCGGCGCCAGGCTCAAAACGATCACCAGCAAAACGAACTTCTCGAAATGCCGCTGCACCAGCGGGATCTTGCCCAGGTAGTAGCCCAGGATGGTCATGGAGATCACCCAGCCGCTGGCGCCGAAGATGTCAAACGAAAGATAGCGCCCGTAAGGCATGCGCGCGATTCCGGCCACGAACGGCGCGAACGTGCGGATCACCGGGACAAACTTCGCATACACGATGGTCTTTCCGCCGTGCTTTTCGTAGAACTCCTGGGTGCTCCGGATGTGCTCTGGACGGAAGAACCGCGATTTCGGCCGCTTGAAAATCGCCGGCCCGGCGCGTCTGCCCAGCAGGTACCCGCACCAGTCGCCCAGCAGGCAGGCGCAGATCAGCAAGCCCATCATCACCACGATATTCAAGTGACCGGCGCCGGCCACCACGCCGATGGTGAACAGCAGCGAATCTCCCGGCAGCACGAAGCCTACCAGCAGGCCGGTTTCAGCGAAGACGATCGCGCTCAGAAACGCGTAGCCTATCCATCCCGACATGGCCGTGGACAGCAGCTCGATCAGCCGGTCCGGAGTAGTCAGCGTGCGCAGAAATTCCAGGGCCGCGTGGAGCATCAGGATCCTGGATGATTCAGATATTTTTGTATTGCTGCACGATGCGGTCCAGCACGGGGCGGTTAATTTTCACCTTGCCCTCTTGGATCAGCCGGCTGACGATACTGTCCTGCAAGAGCGAAAATCGTTCGTCGGCCTTCTTGGCTTTCAACTGGCTGACCACCGCGTCGCGTTCAGCCGCCAGCTTAGTCATGTCCGCCGGAGTCTTGGTCATCACCTTCGCGACAATCACCTGGTTGCCCACGTTGACCGGCCCTAGAATGGAGCCCACCGGCTTCGTGAACGCGTCCACAACGTAGCTCGCGGAGCCGATTCCCTGCGCGGCGCCCTGCCGGCTGAAATCATCGGTGGATTTCACCTCGCCTCCCACCGCCTTCGCCGCCGCGTGAAGATCGCCGCCGTTTTGAGCCACCAAGGCCGCGGCTTTCCGCGCCTTCTCTTGCGCCAGTTGTCCGGCGCGTTCGAATGACCACCGTTCGCGAACCTGCGCATCCACCTCGGCGAGCTGCGAATCGCGCTTGGCGGTGATGCCCGTCACCACCACGATCACCAGCTTGTTGCCGGATTGAATGACGATGCTCACTTCACCCGCCTTTAACGTAGCCACGGCCCCGCCCACCTGGGGATCGTTGCCCAGCTCAGGGATGGTTTCACCTTGCGTATATTTGTCTACGGTCACCACGCTGAGCCCCAGCTTGGATGCGATCTGTCCCGCATTCCGCGGCGACTTCACCAGCTCGGCGCGCGCCTGATCGGCAAGCTGTTGCATGCGATCGTTCACCGCCTGCCGCCGGATCTCGCCCGCGATTTCGGGCTTCACTTCCTCGTAGGTCCGCAAATGCGCGGGTTCTTTCGCCAGCACCTGCAGAATGTGGAAACCGTAACTCGTCGTGACCAGGTTGCTGATCTGGTTAACCGGGAGCGAGAAGGCCGCTTCCTCGAATTCCTTCACCATCTGCCCCCGCACCACCCAGCCCAGATCGCCGCCCTTGCCCGCGGAACCTGGATCCGTCGAATATTTTTCCGCCAGCTTGGCGAAGTCGCCGCCGTTCTTCGCTTGCTTCAGAACGTCCTCGGCTTGCGTCTTGATCTTCTTCACATCGTCCGGCGTTTTGCCGGCCGTCGACAGCAGGATATGACGCATCTGCACGCGCTCCGCCGTCCGGAAGCGGTCTTTGTTGGCGTTGTAAAATTGCAGCGTTTGCGCGTCCGGCACCTGGATCGATTCCGCTACCTTCGCCTGGTCCGCGATCACCATCTGGAAACTGCGCGATTCCGGGAGCGGGAAGAAAGAGCGATTCCGCTCGAAGTATTGTTTCAACTCATCCCCGCTGGGCTTCACTTCGCCCTTCAGCTTGTCCGGCTCAAATGCGATGTAGTCCAGCTTTACCTTGTCATACCGGCGCGCGAACTCTTTTTCAACGTCCGCCGGCGCCACCACCGAACTTTCAACCGCCAGATTGTTCAGCACCATGAAGTAGGCGCGTTTGCGAAGATTTTTCTCAAATTCCGCTACCGACGCGCCCGTCATCTGTTCCACCGCCTGGCGATATTCCGCCGGAGGAAGGCTGCCGATCTGCGGCATGCCGCGGATCATGTCCGCCAGCTCGGAATCGGAAACTTCGAAGCCCAGGCGGTGCGCCTCATAACCGATGGCGCGTTCCGCCACCATTTCATCCACCAGTTGCGGGATGTACACCTGGATCATCTCCGCTGGAAACTGTTTGTTTTTCAGCACGCTCTGAATCTGGCGCTGAACTTCCACCACGGTCATAGGGACCCCGCCGATCTCGGCCACCACCGTGTCCTTGCGGCTGCCTGTTGGTCCGTTGTTACCTGGGATCAAGTACAACAGCATCGACAGCGCGACAATACCGAGCAGGCCGCCGAGCATAATGCGGACCATCTTGTCGCGGCTTCGAAACAAATCAAACATGGGTGTGACTCCGATTCGGCGGGATGAAATCTTAAGTTTTAGTATAGCAAAGCCTGTTTTCCAGGCCTGTTAGCGCTATGCGGCTCGGGTCCGGTATTCTTAGCCGAGGGACCGCCGTTGCCGTACGATCCGTCGCCAATTGACACGTCACGCGAGAAGCTCACGGACCAGCTCGCACGATTTGCCGAGCTGCTGGCGCGAAATG
>JAYTVY010000393.1:0-6113 GCA_043743755.1 Bryobacterales bacterium
GTGGTGCTGGTGGTGCTGCTGGTCCGGCCATCGGCGCTGCGTTTGGTGACCCGCTCGGTGAGCATGCCCACGCGATCCTCGGGAGCGGATGGCACTGGAAAAGTGGACACAATGACCAGCGGGTTGTCGCGAGCGTCCTCATCGGTGTTCTCGTGGAACTCGACGCTGAAATCGCCGAGGGCTTCGTAACGCTTGCGCTTTTTTGAATCGGTAAGCGGGAGTTTGATCTTCGGAGTTTTGTTGAGGCGCGCCAGTTCCTCTTCGAGCGCGCGAACGGCTTCCTCGCGGATGCGCTGGTGGATGGCGCGCAGGCGATCGAGGTCGTCAACATTGAGATAGACATGGTAGACGCTGGGGACGAGGTTGGAGTAATAACCGGGACACATGCCGGCCTCCATTTCGGCCAGGATCAGCGTGACGATCTCTTCGGGAGTAACTTGCGCTGTATCGGTATCGCTGGGCATGGGGGACCTATCGGAGTAAGTCTTCAAGCTGAATTTTGGTGTCGGTTTTGGAGTCGCGGTATTTGACGATGACGGGAGTATACAGGGAAACGCCCCAATCCTTGCCGGGACCATTCGTTATGGCGCGCGAGCCGGCCACCACTACCGCCTCTTCGGGGATCACCAGCGGCTGGTCATCGGTGGCGCTGTAAATCTTTCCGCGGACGAGGTCGTAAACGGGCGTGGAACGGTTGAGTATCGTGCCGGTGCCGAGGACGGCGCGGCGTTTCACAACAGTGCCTTCGTAGATGCCGCAGTTGCCGCCCACCAGCACGTCATCTTCGACGATGACGGGGAGCGCGCCTATCGGTTCGAGTACGCCGCCGATCTGAGCGGCGGCCGAGATGTGGCAATTCGCGCCGACTTGCGCGCAGCTTCCGATGAGCGCGTGAGAATCGACCATGACGCCGTCGCCGACCCAGGTTCCGGTATTGATGAACATCGGAGGCATGCAGGTGACGCCCTTTCCGATGTAGCAGCCGTCGCGAATGCTGGAGCCGCCGGGGACGATACGGACTCCGCTATCGGCGTCGAGCTGCTTCACGGGCCACGTGGACTTGTCGAACCAAGGCTGCCGGGTGCGATCAATGGACATGTCGACTACATTGCCCATGCGAAAACCAAGCAAGATGCCTTTCTTGACCCAGGCGTTGACGCGCCAGCCCGTGGGGGCGGCGGGGTCGGGTTCGGCGGCGCGGATGCGGCCGGCGTTCAGAGCCTGGCGGAATTTCTGAAAGAGGCGGAAATGGTCTTCGGTCCAGGCGGTGGGCCCGGAATCGAAGAGCGCCTCGATTTCAGCCTGCATGCACACTCCGGCCGGCCAACAAGCCCAAGCCATCGAGAATCTTTTCGATCTTGGATTGGCTGGCGGCGCTGGGCGGGCACATTGGCAGTCGCCAGACCGGCTCGAGCAGGCCCATGGCGGCCATCGCGGCTTTGACCGGGATTGGGTTCGATTCGACGAAATTGACCTCCATGAGGGGGAGATATTTGCGCTGGAGGGCGCGGGCGGCGGCGAAATCGCCCTGGTTGGCGAGGCGGGTGAGCTCGGCCATTTCGGCGGGGATCTCATTGGAAACAACAGAGATAATACCTCGGCCGCCAAGTGCGATGAGGGGGATGGTGATGGCATCGTCGCCCGAGAGCACACTGAAGTTCTCCGGCACTGCCTGTAATACGGAAGCCATCTGCGAGATGTTCCCGGAAGCTTCCTTGACGCCGGTGATCCACTCGATTTGGGCCAACCGCTGCAGCGTGGCAGGCTCGATATTAACCGCTGTACGGCTCTGGACGCTATAGAGAACCATGGGGAGCTGGACCGCTTGCGCGATGGCTTTGAAATGCTGATAGAGGCCTTCTTGGGTGGGCTTGTTGTAGTAGGGCGTGACGGAGAGAATGCCAGCGACGCCGAGCGATTTTAGTTCCTTGGCCAAGCGGATGACTTCGGCGGTGTTGTAGCCGCCCGCGCCCGCCAGAACGGGCACCTTTCCGTGAGCCGTTTCGACGGCGATTTCAACCACGCGGAGGTGCTCTTCGCGGGTGAGGGTTGGGCTTTCGCCGGTGGTGCCGCAGGGGACCAGGAAATCGATGCCGGCGTCGATTTGACGGCGGATCAAGGATCGTAGCGTGGACTCGTCGAGTGACTGGTCATCCAGGAACGGGGTGACCAACGCTGTTCCGCAACCTGTGAATCTCATTTCAACCTCCAAAGAGGACTTCGCTGAATTCGTGGAAGCCCGTGCGGCCCGCTATCCATTGTGCCGCTTTCAGCGCGCCGCGGGCGAAGCCTTCGCGGCTGCGGGCGGTATGGCGCAGGGTGATGGTGTCGGCCGCGGAATCGAAGCCGATCTCGTGAGTACCGGGGTGAGATCCGGCACGATTGGACGACACGTCTATGGGACGTTCGTAACCGGATTTTTTCATCTGCTCCACCAATTTAAGCAGCGTGCCGGAGGGGGCGTCTTTCTTGGTGTGGTGGTGGATTTCCCAGGCCCATGCGCCGTAGGCGGGCTGGTCCTTGAGAAGCGCAGCGGCTTCGGACACCAGGCGCTGGAAAATGTTCACGCCGATGGAATAGTTGGGGCTCCAGACGATGCCCACGTTATAGCGGGCGGCAAGAGCTTTGACTTCGTCGAGATGTTCCAGCCAGCCGGTGGCGCCGATTACGACGGGGATACCGAGCGCGGCGAGGCGGGCGACATTGGGGAGAACGGAATCGGGGGTGGAGAAATCGATGGCGACCTGGATGTTGTCGAGCGGTTCATCGCGGTGGAGGTCCAGTCGGGCTGTGACGGTGAAGCCGTATTCGGGGGCAAGTTGGTCGATCAAGCGGCCCATTTTTCCGTAGCCGACGATGGCGAGATTTGGCGAGGGGGTCATGGGAAGAACTCATTGTGAAGACGCTGGACGGCTTTGGGGGGGTCGTCCGACTTTACGATGAAGCCGAGGTTCATGGAGGAAGCGCCCTGGGAGACCATGCGCACGTTGATATCGTCGAGGGCTTTGAAGACACGCGCGCCGATGCCGGCGGTGACGGGGATTTTTTCGCCGACCAGGCAGATAATGGCCTGGTTCTGGTCGACAGACACTTCGGCGAACTCATGCAGCTCGCGGACGATCTGATCCAGGTGCGCGGTTTGATCAATGGTGAGCGATACGCTGATCTCCGATGTGGAAACCATGTCCACGGAAGTTTCGTAACGGTCAAACACGTCGAAGATGCGGCGGAGGAAGCCGTGGACCATGAACATGCGCGTGGAGCGAATGTTGAGCACGGTGACGTTCTTCTTGTTGGCGATGGACTTCACGATGTTCGCGGAAAGAACCGATTGGGAGACGATGCGGGTGCCTTCGACGTGTGGACGCTGGGAATTCAGGATGCGGACGGGAATATTTTTCTCGACGGCGGGAAGGACGGTGGCAGGGTGCAAGACCTTGGCGCCGAAGTAGGCCAGCTCGGCGGCCTCGGCGAAAGAGATGGCATCCACGCGATGGCCGCCGGCGCAGACGGTGGGATCGCAGGTGAGCATGCCATCGACGTCGGTCCAGATCTGAATCTCTTCGGCGCCGATGCCCGCGCCGACGATGGCGGCGGTGAAATCCGAACCGCCGCGGCCAAGCGTAGTGGTGACGCCGTTCAGTGTGGCGCCGATGAATCCGCCCATTACGACTACCTGCTTATCCGCGAGCGGGGGGACGGTGGCAGCCAAGCGGGCGTAGGTTTCGGCGTACTGGGGGGCGGCCTGAGTGTGGCGGCCGTCGGTGACGATCACCCTGCGCGAATCGAGATGGACGGCGGGGATGCCGTGGTGCTGGAAATAATTGGCGACGATCAGGCTGGAGAGGCGCTCGCCGAAACTGGAGAACGCGTCGATGGAGCGGGGGCTCAGTTCGCCGAGGATAGCCAAGCCGCGGGTAAGATCGGAGAGCTCCTGAAAATGCTCTTCGACGGTGCGCTCCATGTTGGATTCGCGCAGGTGGAAATCGCGCAGTTCATAGAGCTGGCGCAGTGCCTGCTCGCGATGACCGTTGACGGCTTGATGGGCGATATCGAGCAGCTTGTTGGTGGTTTTGCCCATCGCCGAAACCACTACCACGGGTTTGCGCGGCAGGCGTTCGCGGACGATGCCGGCTACGCGATCAATGGCGGCGGCGGATTCGACGGACGTGCCGCCGAATTTCATGACAATCATCAGTCCAAGAGTCCTTCCGAGTACATCAACTCGGCGTTGAGAACGGCGGCTCCGGCGGCGCCCCGGATGGTGTTATGGCCCAGCGCCATGAACTTGTAATGCAGCACGGGGCAGGCGCGCAGGCGCCCTATGGAGACAGTCATGCCGTTGCCGCGGCCGGCATCGCGGCGGGGCTGCGGGCGGTCCGGTTGATCGAGATAAACGATGGGCTGCGGCGGAGCACTGGGGAGGCTGCGCTCTTGCGGAAGGCCGCGGAAATTCTTGAAAGCGGCAATCAGATCGGCTTCGCCGGGACGCTGCGATAGCTCAATGGAAGTGGCGACCATGTGTCCATCCACCACCGGCACGCGGTTACAGTGCGCACTTACTTTGGCGGCCAGCGGCTGAAAGCCATCGGCGGAAAGATCCCCGAGGATTTTCTGCGTCTCCTGCTGCATCTTCTCTTCTTCGTTTCCGATAAACGGGATCACGTTGGCGTTGATGTCCATGGAGGCGACGCCCGGATAACCCGCGCCGGAGATGGCCTGCAGCGTGGTGACCAGCACGCGCTGGATGCCGAACACACGCAGCGGCGCGAGCGCGATGGCCAGAACCATGGTGGAGCAATTGGGATTGGTTGCGATCATACCGTTCCAGCCGCGGCGGCGCTGCTGCAGGGGAATGATCTTCAGGTGGCCTGGGTTGATCTCGGGAATCAGCAGAGGGACATCGGCTTCCATGCGATGATTGCGCGAATTGGAAACCACTACGTGTCCGGCGTGCGCGAAGGCCTGCTCGATCTCGGTGGCTACGCCGGCGTCCATGGCCGAGAAGACCAGATGCGGCGCGTTGCCGGGCTTGGAATCTTGCACGGTGAGACCAGCGATGCCGGCGGGCATGTCGCCATCGAGCCGCCATGCGGTGGCTTCACGATATTTCTTGCCGGCCGAGCGGTCACTGGCGCCGATCCAAGTGAGATCGAACCAGGGGTGGTTCTGCAGGAAACGAACGAAGCTCTGGCCGACCATGCCGGTTCCGCCGAGCACGCCGACTTCGATTTTTCGGGCGAGAGGTTGGGCTTGCATGTTACTGCACGAGTCCTTTGATCATGTTTTTGTAGATTGGCACGGCTTCCATCAGTTCGCGTTTGGGGACGCGCTCCTCGGAAGTGTGGGCGAAGTGAATGCTGCCGGGCCCCAGCAGGTAAGGCTGTCCCCAGGCGCCGTTGAAGGCGGGGATATCGGTGGTGTAGGAGACCACGGTGGTTTCAAAACCGGGGAGCGTGCCGAGGCGCAGGGCGGGAATCGCGAGGACCTCCTGCAGCTCGACATGGGCGGCGGCCGCGGTTTCGCGCAAGAGCGCGCGCGTGGATTCGCCGTCATCGACCAGCCGGATCAACAGCTCGGCCTGAGCATGATCTGCCAGCACGTTGGGAGCGCGGCCGCCCGAGATGGTGCCGATGTTCAGCGTGCTGGGACCGAACAAGGGATTGGAGAGCAGCGGCATACGCCGCACGGCATTGAGGGCGTCAAGCAGTTTATCGATGGCCGATTCACCCAGCTCCGGATAGGCGGAATGGGCCATGCGGCCGCGCGCTACCAGCTCGCAGCGCAGCGCGCCCTTGGATCCGAGTGCGAGCTTGTTCTCCGTGGGCTCGCCATTGACGATGAATTTCGATCCGCGAGTGGATTTGGCGGCTGCAAAGGCTCCCGCGCTATTGCGTTCTTCTCCGACCACGAAAAGCAGGCCGATATTGCGGCTGCCTTCGGAGAGCAGCTCGCGGGCGGCGGTGATCATGGCGGCGATGATGCCCTTGGTATCGCACGCGCCGCGGCCCCAGATGTGGTCTTCATCCTCGCGCGAGGCGAAGAAGGGAGGCACCGTGTCCATGTGCGTGGAGAGCGTGACCAGCGGATCGCCGAAGGATGCGAATACGTTG
>JAYTVY010000394.1:0-1546 GCA_043743755.1 Bryobacterales bacterium
GTGGCTAGCACACGGCAATGGAACAGCTTAGCGATCTGAATGGCGGCCATGCCCACGCCGCTGGATGCCGCCAGCACCAGCACATCCTCGCCGGGCTCCATGCGGGCGCGAGTCAAGAGCATATGCCAGGCCGTGAGAAATACCAGGGGCGCGGCGGCCGCGGATTCGAAGTTCAAGGTATCGGGAATTGGAATGACGGCATACTCGGGCGCGGCTAACAGTTCGCAATTCCCGCCATCCACCGCCGTTCCAAACAGACGATAGCGCCGGCACTGGTTATCCAGGCCGAGCAGGCACTGCTCGCATTGGCGGCAGCTAAGTCCCGGAGAGAGCAGCACGCGCTGTCCGGGTTTGATCCGTTCGCATAATTCGCCGGTTTCAATTACTTCGCCGGAGATGTCGCTCCCCAGCACGTGGGGCATGGGAATTTGTATGCCCGGCAGTCCCTTGCGCACCCACAAATCCAGACGATTCAGTGCGCATGCGCGGACCCGGATCAGCACCTCATCGGCCCGGATGCGGGGATCGGGTGCGTCTTCGTACTTGAGTACTTCAGGACTGCCGTGCTGGTGAATTCTGGCGGCCTTCACCCCTCCATTATGGGGCAGGAATAATTAATCGGCGGCCGCGCGGGCCGCTTGCGCTTCTTCAATCCGGCCAACACCACCAGCCCCGAGCCGATCAGAATCATGCTGGCTACTTCGGGCGTATCTTGCGCCGCGGTTCCGTAGGAAAAGTTATCGATCAGCCCGATGGTTCCTCCGTTGAAAACCGTCCCCAGAACTGTCAGATCAATCGCGGAAATGGGCGAGTCCGCCACGATGCCGAAGAAGCCCAGCGTCGGCTGATTGAACGTGGACGCGGTATTGGCGCCGCCAGCCGCCACAATTGAATAGCTTAAGGCGTGCGGGCTCACGGTGAACAGATCCACGCCGAAAGCCGTGATGTTCGATGGCAAGACGACATGGAAGGTAGGCGCCGGATTCCCGGAAGGCCGGTCATACGCGATCATCAGCGCGACTCCGGTCCCGTAATTGTAGAAAGAGCTGAAACCCGTGTCGACAGCCTGCAGGCTGCCGTTCAACGCCGTAAAAACGATGGTCCCCGAGGCCAGCGAGACACCCGAGGGGTAGCTCATCGACCCATTGACCGGCGCCAGACCTGAGAAATCCAGCGTCTGTTGCCCCGTGAGCGCGGCCAGCCAATTGGCTCGGACCGTGTAGGTGGCGATGATGGTGGAATGCGCGGGCACCGCGGCCAGCGTCAGCGCGATCAACGCGCCTGGTAAGAACACACGACTCCTCAAGACAGACATCAGGTTTTCTCCTCGGACAGGTTATGCTTCTTGCGGCGGCATTTTCGAATCGCCGGCGCGCTGTGAGCGGTTACCTCAGTTAGTCCTGGCGAGTGGGCTTTATTCTCCGTGGAATCATGTAGGCTCCGCGCAATATCAGGAGTACCCTGCTACCATGCTTTGAGTGCAACCCGGCTCCAACCAATCCGCTCCCGAAATGACCTTCAAGGCCGTCGCGCTGGGCGTCTTCCT
>JAYTVY010000395.1:0-2632 GCA_043743755.1 Bryobacterales bacterium
CGTTTTAGCTTTCTCACGAAGGCGGTCAGAGATCCGCTCACCACTTCGAATCCTTCCCGTTTGCCCGGCTTCCAGCGCCGCGAGACTACGTAGGTGGTCATGCCCGGCATATCCGGCATTTCGCCACTCTTGCGCATTCTCTCCGCCATAGCGGCGGTCTTGCGGCCCATGATGGTAGTGTCGATGTTGGCGAAGAAATCGGCCATCAACGCTTCCCCTTCTTTGTCCAGGACCAGAAAGTCCAGGGCGCCATTCCGCCGAGCGATGTAGCCGTCAAGGCTGAGTCCGAATCCAAGGATGACTTTTCGAGACATGCCGCAATTCTAAACGGACGCTCACTCGCGAGCAATAGAAAAATGATGGTATTTTGATCCGTGGAGCGATGTTGCAATGGCGCTAACGTCCGTGGTCGCCGGAATCGCGGATCATAGTGGCTGGGCGATTTTCGTCAGTGTAAGCGCCAAGAATGGCTCGCCCGAAGTAGTGGATCGCCGGCGGGTGGAACTGATTGAGCCGGGGTTACCGAAGCAGCCGTATGAACATGAGACGGCAGGCATGAACGCGGCCGATGCCGAGAGACTGTTGCAGGAAGTCCGGGAATCCGCCGCACACTGCGCGGTGCGGGAATTGTCGCGATTACGATCGAGCCTGGGGGCCACCGTCTCGATTGCGCTGCGGGCAGCCCCGCTTCCCCGGCTTCCCGAGTCGGTTGCGGAAGCCCGCGCGTCGTGGCATATCCTGATGCGAGCGGACGCGATGTTGTATCACGACGCACTGTGCGCGGCCGCTGCTTCGCTCGGAATCAAAGTGGCGACGTTCCCGCGGGGAGAGGAGCGGCGGCTGGCCGCCGACGCGCTGGCAACCACGGAAGAATGCCTTGACCTGTTCCTAAGCGGCCTCCGAGCGCGTCTCGGACCGCCGTGGCAGCAGGATCACCAGGCGGCCGCGGCCCGAGCCATTGCAGCGACAAGGTGGAGGAAGCGACCCAACAAGTGCCAGCCCTAACCCAGGTACAGGTAGAGCAATTCATCACGGATGGCTTTCTCCGTCTCGATGATTGCTTCCCGAGGGAATTGGCGGACCAGGGCCGCGAACTCTTATGGTCCGACACGGGGTGCGATGCATGCGATCCCGCAACGTGGAAGCAGCCGGTGATTCGGCTGGGCGATTACGGGCAGGAACCGTTTCGCAAAGCGGTGAACATGCCGCTGCTGCATGCCGCGTTTGACCAACTGGTGGGTGCGGGACGATGGCTTCGGCGAGAAAGCCTGGGGACGTTTCCGGTCCGGTTTCCCAGCGATGAAGATCCCGGCGATACGGGCTGGCATGCTGAAGCGAGTTTCCAGGGCGCCGATGGATCCTGGCGATTGAACGTGAGCTCGCACGGCCGCGCGCTGCTGATGCTGTTCTTGTTCTCCGACGTGAGCGAAAGCGATGCGCCGACGCGTATCCGGGTGGGGTCGCATTTGGATGTTCCACGGCTGCTGCAGCCATCGGGAGATGCGGGGTTGTCGTTCTTGGAACTTGCCGAAAAGCTGGATGTGACGGCGGACCGGCCAGTGACGCTCGCCACGGGGGACGCCGGTACGGTGTATCTTTGCCATCCGTTTCTCATCCATGCCGCCCAGCGGCATCGGGGATCGACGCCGCGTTTCATGGCGCAGCCACCGCTTTATCCGGCGACACCGCTGCAGCTTGATCGCGCGGATGGCGGCTATTCTCCGGTGGAAATCGCGATTCGCAAGGGACTAGCCGCGCTCTAAGTGGACCTGACGCGCAGCAGGAAGCGGATGGAGATCAGGCCCAGGATCAGGATGGCGGCGGCCAGTACCGCATACAAAAGATTGGGATGGCGGTCAGTCCAAGGGATTGGCGGTGGAATGGGGGCGCGGTATGCGGGATTCGGCTCTTCGGGCCCCGGCGTCGCGGCGATGCGCGGCTCCCGGTCGGGCAGCACTTGCGCGAAATCGTAGGACGGGCGTTTCGCGGCTGCGTTTCCGGAATACAGCCAATAGGCGCCGGGCGTGCTGGACGGGAATTCCAGGGTGCGCAGATTCCCGCTCAACGCGATGCCGCGGATGTAAAGCGGCGCGTTGTCCTGATTGCGCACGATCAGCCGGAGGTAGCGAGTCCAGTGCTCGCCGACGGAAATGCCGGTGTTCTCTTGCTCGGGTGAGCGGTAGACTATGCCGCTTCCGGCCGAGGTCCAATCTTTTGCGTCCTCACTGGTCTCGACCTCTACCGTGCGGGAGAACGAACCGGGGGCGACGGTCAGATCCACCTGGTCGAACGGCAAGCCGGAGTATCCGATATCGGCGGTGATCGTAGTGGTGTGCTGCTTGGGATCCTCAGCCACCGCGGGAGTGGGCGAAGCCGCGGTTTCGCGCATCGGTTTCACATCGCGGGCATACTGAATCCAGGCGCTGGCGACGTTCGCGTTCCCGATGAACGTGGCGCGCACATAGCGGCGCGTCGAGACGGGATAGTCGACCGATAGCCCATCGGCGTGCTGATCTTTCTGGGTGATATCGAACACATAACCGTCGGCGCGCGCCAGCGCCCACGCGCGGGCATCGTCGCTGGTTTCAATCCGCACATGCGCGTTGAAGTTCTGGTCCGGCGTCTGAATACG
>JAYTVY010000396.1:0-5239 GCA_043743755.1 Bryobacterales bacterium
CGAGCGCTTCCAGACCCATGGAACCCAGTTGCGCCAGGGCCGCCGACAGCGGCGTCACTTCCCGCAGCAAGGGAGCGTTCTCCAGCAGCGGGCGGATCCGGGCATCATTCTGTTTCCACGCCAGGAGAACCAACCGGATATGCTTGCGCTCACTGGAATGATTAACCGGGTTCGCCAGCACCGACTGGATGGTATCCGCCAGTTCCCGGACTGACTCACTCTCGGGCCGCGCGGCATCCACCAGACGATTCAGGGGGGTCCGGCTGTCATAGACGCGCGAAGACTGGCGGCCTTGAATTCCCAGCGGTTCCACCACATCGGCCAGCACACGCAATCCGTCCACCGGTTCGCCGCCCGTAAGGCGATCGAGCATCGGTTCATAGTTCGAGCGGTGCCGGACCCCGGCCGTTTCCAGCCAGCGGCTGACCACGGCCATCCGGCTATACATGGAATCGACATTCGCTACTTCTCGCGGAGACCAGAAGCGCTCGGCGATGGCCGCCGCTCGGGGCCAGATACGAGAGTCGATGGTTTCCTCGGTCACATACTCGCTCCAGATGCAGGCCTCGCCGCCGAGTATGCGGGCGGTTTCTTCGCTGGTGAGATCTTTCGCGCCGGCCAGGGGATCAATCGAATAATGGAACGATGTGGGACGCAAGTGGTCAAGATAGTAGCCGTAGGAAAGCATCCCTCGAAACCCTTTCTTGGCCGCCTCCGCGAGCGACTCCGGACCGCGCCAGGATTGAATTACCGCTCCCGGACTCACTGCCGGATGCAGCACCTCATCCCAGCCCACCATCTGCTTGCCATGCTTCCGCACCAACTGCTGCACCCGCTCGCTGAAGTACGCCAGGATGTCATGGCTGGACTTGAGCCCGTGCGCTTGCGCGAATGCCTGCACTTCGGCGTTGGCCTTCCACTGGACCTCCAACACTTCGTCGCCGCCGATGTGGAAATAATCGTCCGGAAACAGCGCGGCCATCTCGCCGATCCAGGCGTCCAGCATGGTGTACAAACCTTCGTGCGCCGGGTTCAGCGTGGGCTCGAAGATTCCCCAGCGGCGCTGTATCTGGTAAGGGCCCGGGGCGCTTCCCAGCTCGGGATACGCGGTCAGCCAACTGGTGGCATGGCCTGGCATGTCGAACTCCGGCACCACTCGAATCCCGCGGTCGCGCGCGTACGCCAGCACTTCGCGCACTTGATCTTGCGTATAGAATTTTCCACCGGATCCCAGCAGATTCAGCTTGGGAAACAGTTTGGTCTCGACGCGAAATCCCTGATCGTCCGAAAGATGCCAATGGAGCACATTCAACTTCACGCCGGCCATCGCATCCAAATTGCGGAGGATGACCGGGACCGGCATCCAGTGCCGGGCGGCATCGATCATGAGTCCGCGCCAGGCGAACCGCGGATGGTCCTGGATGTGAACGGCCGGAACCGAAAATCCGTCGCCGCCGGGGCCGATCAATTGCGAAAAGGTCTCCATTCCACGCAGCGCGCCCAGTGCGGTGGGCGCCGAGAGCCGCGCGCTGGAGGAAGTTACGTCGAGGCGATAGGATTCGTCTTCGCCCAGCGCCGGCCACTCGGAACTGCCGGCTCCGCAATCCACCACGAGCGGCGCCGTTCCGGCGCTTTGTAAATCCGCCCCCATGGGAATGCCGGTCTGCTTCGAGATGCGATTCATCAGGCGCGCCAGTCCCGCTTCCAGCCTCGGGCCACAGCCACCCGACAGCGCGCCCCGGAAATTGACGTCGATCGCGAGCTGGCCCTGGCCAGCTACCACGTCGGCGGGCATGGGCATCAGACGCGCTTCGGGGCCGCCGAAGACAGTTGCGGGCAGAGAGATCGAGGCCATGACTAACCCTAAGCAACTCCTCATTTCGGCAACATTTCCTCCAACTCTTCCCGCGATATGCGGCGGCCGTATTCGCATAACTCAAACGCTTCGGCATGCACCACGGCGCGTGCCGGTTCCAGGCCGTATCGCCGTTGCAGAGCCTCTCTCACAGCCGCTGAAATGTCCCGCGACCACTGGCGGCCAAGCCATTCAAGGCGCTGGTCCGGCTGCTCTGGAACTTCCGCCGCTTTGCCGTCCACCCAAGGCAGCCACTCATAAACTTGCGAACCATGCGCGTCCAGAGCCGCGATCTTTTGAGCCCACACAGGCCCTACGTCCACGGCGGCGTCGGGCGAGAACGGGAGGGGCTTCCGGAAGCGGTCTTCGAGGTATAGAAAGACCGGATTCTCGCGCAACGGAGGCGTATCCGGACAGATGCGCGGGACCATGACGAGGTAGGCCGAGTCCTGCACGGCCTGGCTGGCGTAGCGGTGGTCGGGATGATAGTCGCAGGGACGGTGGGTTAGGACCATGTCCGCGCGCCAGCGGCGGATCTGGCGCACGATCTCCCAGCGCACGGCCAGCGTCGGCAGCAATTCGCCATCACGGTTGGGCAATGCCTCCGAGCCGGCGATGCCCAGATGGCGGCCGGCCTCGCGAGCCTCTTCGGCGCGAGCATCCGCGAGTTCGGCGCCGCCGCGGACTTGGTGACCGGCTTCGCCATTGGTCAGCGACAGGAATTTGACGCAATGCCCGCCGGCGGCCAGCTTCGCGGCAGTGCCGCCGAAGCCGATCTCGCAATCGTCGGGGTGGGCTCCGATGCACAACACGCGCAGATGGCTGGATTGCACTGGCATGGACACGCAATGTTGCGCTGGATCCGTCTAAACTGTCCAGTTCCAAACGGTTCGGAAGTTGTTTCGCCCCGGTTTCGTACGCCATGGAACGTATTCCTTTTCAAGCGTTTATTGGGGAACACGCGTGTTAGAATTACGCCAGAGACGGACGCAGCGCGATGACCGAGGGACCAGCCTCCAAAACGCCCCATAACAGCGACGCATCACCCGACGCCGTCCGCGCGGAACTTGACCGGGTCCTGCACAGCCACGAATTCCGAGCCAGCCGGCGCTGTCAGGAATTTCTGCGGTACGTTGTGGAAAACACGCTCGCCGGACGCGGCGACACGCTGAAGGAACGCACTATCGGAATCGACGTTTTCGGCCGCACGGTATCCTACGACCCCAGCGAAGACGCTACCGTCCGGGTGAAGGCGGGCGAGGTTCGCAAGCGCCTGGGAATCTATTACGCCGGGGCCGGGAGCGCCGACGATATCCGGATCGAGTTGCCGGCCGGCACTTATGCACCCGAATTTTCTCACGTCACGCACGCGCCGCCGGTGACTGAATCGCCCGTGATACCGCCGGGGCCCGCGCCACAGACCCGCTGGCGGTGGCCTGTGGCCGGGGGACTTGCCGTGATAGCCGCCGTTCTGGCTGCCTGGTACGTGACGCGGCCCCCCTCGTCACCCATCAATCAATTCTGGTCTCCGGTGCTCGGCGGGTCCTCATCGGTACTGGTGTGCGCCTCATTCGTTCCGGTGTGGGCGCCCAACCCAAAGATCACGAATGATCAGCCTACCCGGTTTGAGGATTTCGTCCACCTGACGGACCAGTTCGTGGGCGGCGGCGACCTGCTGGCGGCCACGCGAATTTCAGCCATGCTCGCTCGCCAGAACCGCGATTATCACGTGAAGATCGGCAACGATGTGTCGTTTCAGGATCTGCGCACGACGCCCGCGATTCTCATCGGCTACTCGCTGACTCGCTGGAAGGACATCAGCCGTCAGTTGCGCTTCTTTATCGATGGACAGCGCTGGCCACTGATGGTGACCGACAACGGCGCCGCTACGCAATGGGCGCTTCCCGATATTCCGGCGGATCGGCGCGCGGTGGAAGATTACGCGATTGTGACACGCGTTTTCCATCCGGATACACGGTCAATGATTGTGCTGCTGTCCGGCATCACGCAGTATGGAACCGATGCGGCTGCGGACCTGGTGACTAGCCCGGATCTGATGAAGGAAGCGCTGCGGTCCGCGCCCAGCGGGTGGCAGCAGAAGAATCTGCAGCTGGTGATCCATGTGCGGGTAATCTCGGGGACACCTACGTCCCCGAAAGTAGTCGCGTCCTGGTTCTGGTAGCTCGGGATCGCCAGGCTATTGAATAGGTAACAGCACCGTGTTGCTGGTTCTGCCGTTTACGGTGATGGTCAACTCAGGCGTCGACGACGAAGGCATGTCGTCGGTGATCTTGAAGCGGACGAGGGAAACACCGGTATAGCCTTGGGACGCGCCGGCCCAATCCATGGAGGGCTGCAGCGAACCCAGCGAAATTGAGAGCGAATCCACCAGCACTGGCGGCGGATTACCGGGCAGGAAGCCATCAATGACGTGCCGGTTATAAGGACCGAAGCCCGTGCCAAGAATGGTTACCATCTCGCCATTGCGCGCCGGGCTGTCGGTAGTGATGGGCGTACCATCCTCATGCAGCGCGACCGTATAGGCTTTGGCGCCAACCATTCGACTGAGCAAACCGGGGGCATTGCGGGCTACCGTGAACTTGCCGGTAACGTCGGCTTGTCCCTCGGTGTGGATCAGCAGCGTGTAATCCCCGTCGGGTAGATCCGAGGGAACCTGCGCGTTGATCTGCTGCGGAGATACGAAGAACAGTGGAAAAATCCGGTCATTCACCGTCACAGTGACTCCGGCGATGCTCTGAGACAACGGATTCACGCGGCCCACTTCAACGGTGGGAGCGAGGCTTTCTCCAAAAATAGCGATGATGGAACCGGGCGCCACGGCGGCATCCGGAGTGTCACCGGCGGCATTCTTAACGCCTGCGGGCGCAATGAACGGGACACGATCCAGCCGCGCCAGAACGCTGCGGGGGCTGGACAAGGTCACCGAACCGGTGGCGAAGGTGCCGCTCAGGTCACCGCCCCAGCGCCGGAATTTAAATCCCGGTTTGGCTTCGGCGGTTACGGTTACGGTGGTGTTGGCCGAATAGAACAAGTCCGGCGACGAGGGATCGTAATGGAAGTTCACGCTTTCGGACGGATCCGACGCCGAACTCAAGCGATAGGAAGTGTTGTAACCGACCCAGACGGTTTGGAAATCCGACTTGACGGTAAAGGTGTGATCGGGCGCCCCGCCGTCGGACCAGGAAGCGAAATCCATTCGCGCGCCGTCACCCAGCGAGATGGAGGCCGGAGTGGAAATGCGCACGGTGGACCCCATGGGGCGGTCAATGGTGCACGGAGCGGGACAGCTCTTGCCGTCTACCTGCAGCGCCGCATTGGGTTGGAGGCTTTGGATGATCACGCGGGGGACTACGTCATACGCGG
>JAYTVY010000397.1:0-7624 GCA_043743755.1 Bryobacterales bacterium
GAAGCTGGAATCCGTGACGCCCAAGCCGAGCAGACTGGCGCCGCCTCCAAACGTCAGCAAGGCCCCGGTGGGGATGGCATGCACCAGGAACTTGGGTAAATTTCCGAGGCTCACCAGGGGGAAAGAAGTAGGCAAGCCCAGGCCGTATTTCAGCGATGAGCTCTCATCCATGGAGAGCAGTTGCACCTCAATGGCGACTTTGGTGCGGGGCTGCAATAGATCGCGGAAAAGCTTCTCGGCCAGCCGCACTTTGGAGATGCGGTCGCGAATCAGCACCATCTGTTTCTGGTTGTCCACCACCAGGCGCGTGATATCGAGCGTGCTGCGGACCGCGGTAGCGATCTCCTGCAGGTCCTGCACAGCGAAGGCTTCGGGAGTGGGAATAACCACGGCGGCGGTGGACTCCAGTTCCTGGCGGCGCTGGGGCGTGTCATTGGCCACCAGAATGAGCCGGTCGCCCGCGGGAACCACGAACGAGTTGGTGGCGGATTGGAGCGCGTAGAGCGCAACCTTGTAATCGGCATCGGTCAACTGGAACCGGACGGAGGGGCCGGGCTGAAAAGTGCTGTCGAAGACGACCAGCAGATGGAACGCGTCGGCAACTTTCTCGAAGAGCGTTTTGGCGTCGCCGCGCAGGTCGAAATCCATATGGACGGGGGAAGCCTTAAGATCCGTGGGCGGCATCGGGCGGCGCGCATCGGCCAAGTCGCGATCAGTAATAGTGCCCAGGAGCGCCGGATCAATAGGCTTGGCGGCGGATGCGGAATTGGATAGGCTGCCACGGACGCCGGCATTCAACCGCGGGCGCAGGGCCATGGCCTTAGCCCAGTACTCCGGATGCGTGTCATCCTTCGTAGCTGCCTCAAAATAAAGCTGATATGCGCGTTCAGCGTGACCGGCTCGTTCCTCTTTTTGGCCTTCCTGAAAGAGAGCGGAGGCCGATTTGGTCCCGCCAAATGCCAGCGAGGAGGCCAAGAACAGGGTCGGCAACAGGCGCAAGTTCACTAGAAGAATTGACGGTGCGAGGGGGCAAGGTGTGGAAGGCGGGGGCATATAAACTCTTCGCCAAACTCAGACGATGGAACGATGGAGGTAATGCCTGGTGTCCATGACAGCTACATTTGCGCCCGTTCGCAGCGGATTCTCCCCGGCCCCGCCACAGAACTTCAAGGATCTGGGCATTCCGCAGTCGCTGGTGCTCGATCTGATGCTGCGGCGGTTGCTGCTGGAAGGCTTCAGCACGCTGGAGAGCCTGAGCGTCAAGCTGCGCCTGTCGGTGCCCATCTTGAGCCAGGTGTTCACGCACATGCGCAACCAGCAGATGGTGGAAGTGAAAGGGATGACCGGCAACGATTATCAGTTCACACTTTCGGGAGCGGGGAAGGTGCTGGCGGGCGAGCGGTTTCAAATCTCGCAGTACGCCGGCGCGGCGCCGGTATCGCTGAAGGATTATCACGAAGCCACCCAGGCGCAGACGGCGCGCGTCAGTATTGACCGCAAGGCGCTGCGCGCCGCATTCTCGGACCTGATTGTTTCGGACCGCTTGCTGGATCAACTGGGTCCGGCGCTGATTTCGCAGAACTCGATCTTCATCTACGGCCCCACCGGCAACGGCAAGACCAGTCTCGCCGAGCGTATGCTGCGCGTGTATAGCGACACCATTCTGCTGCCCTACGCGGTGGAGGTGGACGGCCAGATTGTCAGCTTGTACGATCCAGTGGTGCATCACCGGCTGGAAATGGAGGATCCCGATGTGGACCCGCGCTGGGTGACGTGCCGGCGTCCCTGCATCGTGGTGGGCGGCGAGCTGATTCCCAGCATGCTGGAACTGCGGCTGGATGAATCGTCGGGGATCTATGCGGCGCCGCTGCAAATGAAGGCCAACAACGGCATCTTCATCATTGACGACTTTGGGCGGCAGCTGATGTCTCCGCGCGATTTGCTGAATCGCTGGATTGTTCCGTTGGACCGCCGCGTGGATTACCTGATGCTGCGCTACGGCGTGAAATTTCAGATCCCGTTCGAGCTGATGGTGGTATTCTCCACCAACCTGGAGCCGAGCGATCTGGCCGATGAGGCGTTCCTGCGGCGTATCCACAACAAGGTGTTTGTAGAGGCGGTGGAAGCGCCGGCGTTCGATCAGATCTTCGATCGCGTGGTGGCGAAGAACAATATTCCGGCCGAGTCCGACAGCGCCGAATACTTGCGCAAGCTGGTGCTGAGGGAAGGCCGCACCGAGCTGCGGGCGTGCTATCCGGGAGACATCTGCACGATTCTGACGTCGATCGGGAAGTACGAAGGGCGTCCGGCGCGGATGACCAAGGCGGAGCTGGAGCGGGCGACGGCGCTGTATTTCGCTAAGAGCTGAACGGCGTTATTTCACGCAGACGTAGGTTGTCGCGGGGTGGAAACACAGAACTAGTTCACGGAAGGGGCGGAAAGCCCGGCCCAGGGAGATGATGGCTCTCTTGGGGAGGCTGCGGGGGGCCGTGGTGTCGATCAAGTCGAACACGTCGTGGCACTCGCGGAAGCCCGCGCGCTTGAAGGCGCGGCGCAGGCCGGGGTGCGTGAACTGGTTGAAGTCGATTCCGAGCTTCATGATGTCAGGGCCCTGGGCGCGTTGGCGGAGGCGGTAGCGCCATTGATTCGGCAGCCAGCCGTAGAGCGGGAATTTCCACTCGCCGGAGACGAAACTGAACTTGCTGGTGGATTCGAAAAAAAGCACGCCGCCCGGCTTCAGTGCCCGGTAAACTTTTTCCAGCGCGGGCTTCCAGAATTCGATGTGCTCGAAGACGTTGGAGCAGAAGATAACGTCGTAGCGCGCTTCACCGATTTCACTGGTTTCAATATTGGCGATTTCGAGATCGGGTTCGGCGCCCAAGGCGCGGCCCCAGCTGCGGGCATACTCCACCAGTTGCGGGCTGATCTCAAGACCGCGGCAGTTGAGGCCCTTCAGCTTGCACAGAATGGGAACGGAGCCGCAGCCGATGCCGATTTCAAGTATCTCCATGCCGGGCTCGATGGCCTTGAATTTGCCGGCATACTTCATCAAGCGGTTGAATTCGGGAATTTTTTCATCGAGGGTCTCCGAGCGGTGGCTCTCGATGTAGCGGGTTACGTCGGAGAGCTCCTCGTTATGAACTTCCATGGCCTCAGAATACCGGATTGGATTGGCGGAGGGCCTGCAGTGGAGGGCTGAGCCGGCCGTACTCATCGCGCTCGCGGCGGAGCCAGGCTTCCAGCACGAAAAGGTACCAGAGCTGGACCGGCGCCCACTCTTTTTTCGCTGAAACCGACAGCAATCGGCGGACTGCATCCGGAAGGATCACAGCCTGTTCGGCGAGGATGGAATCATCCAGAGCGGTTTCGAAGGCGCCGCGCCAGCGGCCGGTGAGCCAGCGCTGAACGGGAATCCCGAAGCCCCGTTTAGGGCCGGCGGCCACGCGCTGGCCGATGCGGCGGCGGGCCAGCTCGCGCAGTACCGCTTTGAGAGTGCCGCCGCGCAGACGCAGATTGAAGGGAAGCGCGGCGGCGAAGTTCCATAGCTCTTGATCGAGGAACGGTGAGCGAGCTTCGAGCGCATAGTACATGGTTCCGCCATCGACTTTAGTCATGTATTCGCCGGTGAAGCGGGTGTGGCGGTCATACTCCAGGAAACCGGAGAGCACATCGCGGCCGGCCTGAGGCGACCAGGGGATATCGCGCTGGGGGATGGAAACATTCGCGAGGCGAGGGCCCAGCAGACCATGGCGGCGATACAACGGGAGACCGTCGTGGGCCTGGGCGACTGCACCGACGCCGCCAGCGGCGTAATCGGCCAAATGGACGGCGCGGCGAAGGGGACCCACTTGCGGAACGGCGCCGCGCAAGTGCGGCCAGCCTTTGGCGAGCGGACCCGGGAGAGCGCGCGCGAGGCGCTGGGCAGTGTAGAAACTCTTATGCTCGGGATAGCCGAGGAAGACGTCGTCGCCGCCGTCGCCGGTCAGCAGCACGGTGGCCGAGGGCTTTATGGCTTTCGATACGCGTAAAATACCGAGCGCCGAGGCGCAGGCGAACGGCTCGCCGAAAGCCCCTGCGAGTTCGTCGACGCCGGGAATATCGGCGTCCGCTTCAATCACTTGATGACGAATGCCGAGCATTTTCGCGGTGGCGCGGGCGTCTTCGGTTTCATCCCACGGGTCGCCGGGCGTGCCCACGGTGAACGCGGTGATATCACCGCCGAGTTTCGCGATGGCCCAGCAGACCAAGCTAGAATCGACGCCGCCGCTAAGCAGAGCGCCCACGGGGACGTCCGCTTCCAGGCGGATCTGAACGGCTTGCAGGAACAGACGCTCGGTCTCTTCGACGGCTTCTTCGAAGGACGGCGCGGCGTTTTCCGAGACGGTGCTGGGGGTCCAATACTGGCGCTGGCGGATCTCGCCTGCGCGCCATTCCAGGATGGTGGCGGGCGCGAGCTTGAGCGCGCCTTCATAGATAGTGGCGGGATCGGGAATGTATCCGAACTCCAGGTATTGGGCGAGCGAAAGCGTATCGATCTGCTCGACGAAGCCGCCGTGGCGGAGGGCGCGAGGTGTGGACGCAAAGGCGATAGAACCATCGCGCACGGTATAGATCAGCGGCTTGACTCCCAGGCGGTCGCGGATGAGAAAGAGTTTACGTTGGGCGTGATCCCAAAGCGCGATGGCGAACATGCCGCGGAGGCGCGCGACTAAAGCGTCGATGCCCCACTCGCGGTATCCGTGGATCAGGACTTCGGTGTCGCTATTACTGCGGAAACGGTAGCCGCACTTTTCCAGGGCGGCTCGGATCTGGAGGAAATTGTAGATGGAACCGTTGAAGACAATGCCGATTGAGCCGTCGGGGGAGAGCATGGGCTGGTGACCGGCTTCGCTGAGGTCGTAGATGGAGAGACGCCGATGGCCGAGGACGGCGCCGGGCCAGGATTCGAGGCCTTCGCCATCGGGCCCGCGCCGGGCGAGCGAGGCCATCATGCGGCGCACGGGTTCTTCAGATGCGGAGGGGCCGGCGAATCCAGCGATGCCGCACATTAAGCGGGGCCTCCAAGGGGCGGATGGGACATCGGCCCGCAGGTTACTAACCTGCCCCACATGTTACGAAGAATCACAGGCGGACTATTTTATTGGAGTTGTGGCCTTTGAGGGCGTTGCGGGTGTCGACGATCAGTTTGGAAGCGCGCAGGATCGCCGGGTAGTCAAAGCTGGCGTGGTCGGTAATGATGACAGAGCAGTCGGCTTCGCTCGCCAGTGTGAGCGGGTCGCCGGCTGTGAGGGTGTGATCGTCCAGGCGGAGGGCAGGGACGTAGGGATCGCTATAAGTGATGCGCGCGCCGCGGCGCTCAAGCAGCAGAATAATATCGAGTGCGGGCGACTCGCGCACGTCGTCGATATTGCGTTTGTAGGCGACGCCGAGCACGTGAATATGCGAGCTTTTGAGCGGCTTGGCATGATCGTTCAGCGCGTTTTGAATTTTCTCGACGACGAACTCGGGCATGTGGCCGTTGATGTAGCCAGCCAGCTCAATGAAGCGCGCCTCGATGCCGGTCTGCTTGGTTTTCCACGACAAATAGAACGGGTCAATCGGTATGCAGTGTCCGCCGAGTCCAGGGCCGGGATAGAACGGCATGAAGCCGAAGGGCTTGGTGGCGGCGGCGTCGATCACTTCCCAGACGTTGATACGCATGCGGTCACACATAAGCGCGAGCTCATTCACCAGGCCGATGTTGATCATGCGGAACGTATTCTCAAGAAGCTTGACCATTTCGGCTACGCTGGTGGAGCTTACAGGCACCACGCTCTGCAGCGCCTGTCCATAAAAGAGCGCGCCCATTTCGGTGCATTTCGGAGTGATGCCGCCCACTACCTTGGGGATATTGGAGGTGTGGAAATTGGGATTGCCGGGGTCGACGCGCTCGGGCGAGAAGCACAGGAAGAAATCCTCGCCGGCTTTGAGGCCGGACTTCTCGAGCATGGGTAGAACCAGCTCATCGGTGGTGCCGGGGTAGGTGGTGGATTCCAGGATCACCAGCTTGGCTGGGCCCAGATATCGCGCGATTTCCTGACAGGCGGACACGATGTAACTCATGTCCGGGTCCTTGGTCTTGCGCAGCGGCGTGGGGACGGCGATGTTGATGGTGTCAAGGCCGGCGATGACGCTGAAGTCGGTGGTGGCGCGCAGTTTGCCGGACTCAACCAGCGGGCGAAGAACGTCTGAAGCGATGTCCTGAATGTAGGAATCGCCGCGGTTGAGGCCGGCCACCTTTTCGTCGTTGAGATCGATGCCGGTGACGCTGAAGCCGGCTTTTGCGAACTCGACAGCGAGCGGAAGTCCGACGTAACCGAGTCCGACGATGCCGACGCGAGCGGTGCGCTGGGCGATTTTTTCCTCGAGAACTTCGGCGGCAGTGCGAGTTCCGAGTGTGGTCTGCATGGGTCTCTTATTATGAGTGTACAAGGTAGAGCCGGGCGTCGCGCGTGCCATACTTAAATATCGGCGAAATCAAGGATTTCCTGGGGAAAACGGATAGCACGATGCAAATTGCAGTACTGGGGCTGGGATATGTCGGGTGTGTCACCGCGACGTGTCTGGCGGAACTGGGACACCGCGTAATCGGGGTGGATAAGGATGCACACAAGGTCCAAAACGTTCTGAACGGCCAAGCGCCATTCTACGAGCCGGGTTTAGAGGAACTGGTTAAATCCAACGTGGCCGCGGGGCGGTTGAGCGCCACAACCGCCGCCGAGGAAGGCCTGGGCGAGGCGGACGTAGCGCTGATCTGCGTGGGAACGCCTTCGGAACGCAATGGGAACCTGGGGCTGGACCAACTGCGGCGAGTAGTGGAAAGTCTCGCGAGGATGGCCGCGGGGCGCGCGAAGCCGCTGATTGTGGCCGTTCGCAGCACCGTTTTTCCGGGTACCTGCGAAGAGGTGGTGATCCCGGCGTTTGAGGGGAATGCGGCGGTGCGAGTGGTGTCCAATCCGGAGTTTCTGCGTGAGGGCGCGGCCATGAAGGATTTCATGGAGCCGTCGCTGGTGGTGGTGGGCGGTGAAGATCGCGATGCAGTGCGGCGTGTCGCCGATTTGTATGCTCCGCTGGGAGTAGACGCGTGCCTGGTGAGCCTGCGGACCGCGGAAATGATCAAGTACGCGTGCAACGCATTTCACGCCGTGAAGATTTCCTTCGCGAACGAGATTGGGGCGCTGGCGGGGAAGCTGGGGATCGACGCACGGGAAGTGATGGACACATTATGCCGGGACACGAAACTGAATGTGTCCGCCGCGTACCTGAAACCTGGATTTGCGTTTGGCGGTTCGTGCCTGCCGAAAGACTTGCGCGCGCTGACCTACCGGGCGTCGCGGCTGGATTTGAATCTACCGCTGCTTACCTCGGCGCTGCCGAGCAATGAGCAGCATCTAAAGCGGGCCATTGACCTGGTGCTGGATCTGCCGGCGCTGCGCATCGGCGTGATCGGCCTGGCGTTCAAGGAAGACACCGACGATTTGCGGGAGAGTCCAGTGGTGGCGCTGCTGGAACAACTAATCGGAAAGGGCCGGGACTTGCGGGTGTTCGATTCGCAAATCCGGATGGATACGATTTACGGCGCGAA
>JAYTVY010000398.1:0-22704 GCA_043743755.1 Bryobacterales bacterium
CCCATTACATCGAAGAAGCCGAACGCCTCTGCGACCGCGTAGCCATCATCGACGAAGGCCGCATCATCGCCATCGACACTCCACGCAGCTTGCAAGCGCAAAGCCGCAACGCCTCCAGCATCGTGGTCACATGCTCGCGCCCATTTCCAAAAGACCGCCCCACCTGGGCCGAAACCACCCTTGCTGAAACCGACGCCGCCGGCACCACGCTCACCGTTCACTCCTGCCGTCCAGCCACCACTCTTGTCGACCTCGTCAAATGGATCGACCAGCAGGGCCTTGAACTCACCGACGTTCACCTCAAGCAGCCAACCCTCGAAGACGTCTTCATCGAGCTCACCGGAAAGAGCCTTCGCGAATGAAAAGCTACGTGGCACTCATTTCACTCGACCTCCGGCTGGCCGTCCGGCAGAAGTCCGTAATCTTCTTTAACTATCTTTTCCCGCTGGTCTTCTTTTTCATCTTTGCTCAGTTGTTCCACGCCGAACAGGGCGGAGCCATTATCAAGGTGCTGACCAGGGTGCTAACCATCGGCGTGCTGGGCACCGGATTTTTCGGCGCCGGGATCCGCGCCGTAATGGATCGCGAGGCCAACATCCTGCGGCGGTTCAAGGTGGCCCCCACGTCGGCGGGCCCCATCCTGGTGGCTTCGCTGATCACGGGATTGTTCAATTTTCTCCCATCGGCGTTGCTGATGGTGCTGCTCTCGCATTACCGCTACGGCATGCCGTTTCCGCAGCGCTGGTTTTCGTTGCTGCTCTTCCTGTCACTGGGCGTGCTGGCGTTTCGCGCGCTGGGACTGATCATCGCTTCGGTAGTGAATTCCATGCAGGAAAGCCAGATCGTTATCCAGATTCTGTATTTTCCAATGCTCTTCCTGAGCGGCGCCACCATTCCGATTGAGGTTCTGCCGAACTGGGTGCAGGCGATTTCGCAAGGCCTGCCATCGACGCATCTGATGACCGGCATGCAGGGGATTCTGGGGCACAACGAGACGATTGCCGAAAACTGGTCGTCGGCGCTCGCATTGCTGGGCACAGTGGTGCTGGGAACACTGATCGGCGCCAAGCTTTTCCGCTGGGAGAAGGGCGAGAAGATATCCGGCAGCGCGAAGGTATGGCTGCTGGCGGTGCTGGCGCCATTCCTGGTGCTGGGCATCTGGCAATCGCAGAGCCGGGCGACCATCGCCAAGGCCAAGCTGCTGGATCGCGACCAGCGCAGGAGCCGAACCGTCTTGATCCGCGGGCCGCGCATATTCGTGGGCGACGGAAAGGTGATTGAGACCGGAAGCGTACTCATCCGCAACGGCAAGATCGCGCAGGTGTATGAAGGTCCCGCGCCGGACGCGAAAGATCTGCACGCCGAAGACATGGAAGCGTCCGGCAAGACCCTGCTGCCGGGGTTCATCGACATGCACGTGCATTTGAGCGCCCCCGGAGGGTTCAGCGATTCGCCCAAGGACTACAATCCCGAGAAGAACATGCCGCGCGAGCTGGCGGCATATTTGTACAGCGGCGTCATGGCGGTGCGCAGCGTCGGCGATCCGCTGGATACGGAATTGAAAGTGCGCACACTGGTGAATTCCGGCCAGCGCCTGGGCGCCGAATTGTTCGCATGCGGGCCAATGTTCACCGCGCCCGGCGGGCACGGGACCGAATATTTCAAACGCATGCCCCAGCAGTATCGCGAAGAAGCCGAGCGCCAAATGGTGCGGACTCCGGGCAGCGCGGAGCAGGCCCGCCGGCAAGTCGACGAGCTGAGCGGGCGCGGGGTAGATTGCATCAAAGCGATTCTGGAAGCGGGGCAGGCGGGGATGCTGTTCAATCGCCTGGATGTGGGAATTCTGCGGGGGGCCGCCGATGCGGCCCGCGCGCGCAAATTGCCGCTGGCAGTGCATACCGGCGACGCGCAGGATGTTAGCGATGCCCTATCGGTGCAGGCCGACGGGATCGAGCATGGGTCGTTCCGCGAGGCCATTTCCGACGAGCTGTTCGCCCGAATGAAGGCGCAGGGAACCGCTTATGACCCCACCCTGGCAGTGGCCGAAGCATTTCAGGATCTGGCGGCGGGCGATCTTTCGCCGCTCAGCCGGCCTCTGGTGCTGCAGGTGGGTCCGGCCAGCATGATCGAATCCACCAAGCGGCTTTTCAAGAAGAGCGAGTCGCCCGGTTTTCCCATCCGCCTGGATCAGGGGAAACAGAATCTGCTGCGAGCATGGAAAGCGGGCGTGCTGCTGGTGACAGGCACCGATTCGGGGAATCCGCTGCTGCTGCATGGTCCCGCGCTGCATCGAGAGCTGCAGCTTTGGGTGGAGGCCGGGATACCTCCGGCAGTGGCGCTCCAGGCGGCCACTTACAATTCCGCGCGGGCGCTGCGGGCAGAGGGGCGCATGGGCCTGATTAGCGTGGGGCTGAGCGCGAATCTGGTCCTGGTGGACGGGAATCCGCTCGAAGACATCAAGCGCACCGAGGGGATTCAGAGTCTGTTCTTCAAGGGCGAGCATATCAGCCGTCCGGACCTGTTCGATCAGGAATGAGTTGACCATGTATGACGCGATTATCGTCGGAGGCGGACCGGCGGGCTTGAGCGCGGCGCTGGTACTGGGGCGCTGTGGGCGGCGTGTGCTGGTTTGCGATTCGGGGCGCTACCGCAACGAGTGCTCGCACGCAATGCACGGCTATTTGACCAGGGATGGTTTGCCGCCCGGAGAGCTGCTGCGCATCGCCCGAGAAGAACTGGTTCCCTATGGCGTCGAGTACCGCAAGACTGTGGTTACGTCGGCGGGCAAAGAGGGCAGCGGTTTTCATGTGGTGCTGGAAGGCGGCGAGAAGCTGACCGCACGCAAGCTGCTGCTCGCCACCGGCGTCACCGACCGCCTCCCCGACATCGACGGAATCCAGAAATTCTACGGCCGGAGCATTCATCATTGTCCGTATTGCGACGGCTGGGAATGGCGCGATAAGCCGGTCGCGGTTTACGGCACCGGGCAGCACGGCTACGCGCTAGCGCTATCCATGCTCACGTGGACCTGCGACATCGTGCTGGTGACGGGCGGCGATGCGGGGCTGGACCCGGAACAGCAGCGGGAACTGGAAGCATTCGGGATCGGAGTGCATGACCAGCGCATCGCACGGCTCGAAGGACGCGACGGTAAGCTCGAAAAGCTTGTGCTGGCGGATGGCGAAACGCTGTCGCGGGCCGCGCTGTTCTTCAGCACCAGTCAAGAACAGCATTGCGAGCTGGCCGAAAGCCTCGGCTGCGCATTTAATGACAAGGGGACCGTGGACACCACGGAGAAGGAACGCACCAACGTGCCGGGTTTATTTGTGGCCGGCGATGCGTCGAGAGATGTGCAATTTGTGATCGTCGCGGCAGCCGAGGGGGCCAAGGCGGCCGTGGCTATCAATGAAGAGCTGCAGCAGGAGAACCGGCGGGCGATGCTCGACGCGGCTACCAAAAAACGGTCGCGCGCTCCTCACATATCAGAAGAATCGGCGGCCCACCCGTAGAAATCTTGACGGCGTGGTCCACCACTTCCTTGCCGCCATCGGACTGGAGGCATTTGGTGAGATCGTCCATCGAAGAGAAATGGACTTCAGCGAGGCGGTAGGCAGCTACTTTGCCCTGCGGCGAGTCCAGCACCTTGGTGGTAACCAGGCGCGTCATGCCCTTCAGCTTTTCTTCCACCATCGGGAGATGGTCTTCCTCATAGGCGCGCTCAAACTCGGTTTCGTCGGTGGGGCGCGGGTAGATGACCACTACCTTTACGGTGATGCTGCCTGTATTCATGGACCTTGAGGTTTAGGGTAGCACGGCGAAACAGTCCGGGGGAAGAATCATACACCCCCCCGGACTCGCTCTCAACTCCAGGCAGGAGCCCCCCGCCCATTCACTCAGTTGTTGTTCACTTGCACCTTGATGCTGCGCGGCTTTGCGACTTCCTTCTTCGGCAGCGTCACACTCAACACGCCCTTATCGTACCCGGCCCGCACATGCTCGGCGTCCACCGTCTCCGGCAGCGTGAAGTACCGCACGAAAGACCCGTAGCTCCGCTCGATCCGGTGGAACCCCTTATTCTTCTCGTCCTTCTCGAATCGGCGCTCACCCTTCAGCGTCAGCGTTCCGTTCTCCACCTGGATGTCGATGTCTTCCAGCTTCACGTCCGGAAGGTCCGCCTTCAGGACTAACTCGTTCTCGGTCTCAAAGATATCCACCGGGGGCGCCCACGGCCGGCTATTCGGCTGGTCGCTCAAAATGCGATTCAGCGTGTCCTGGAACAGGCGTACTCCAGCGGGAAACTCTTCGGTCTCGGGAAAGGCATTGTATCTGAGAAGTGGCATTGTGAATCTCCGTTCAAAATTGATCTACTTACAATGGCAGTATATAATCTTAGTGTGTTACAGTCAAGTATCATGATGAAAAAAGTTTGTGCGAAACTAAGACCGTTTTGGTCGTGTTTCTAGCGTCGAAGCGTTGACTTTGCTTTTATGCCATTCCATACTGAGGCTATGCTGCAACTGAGTGGCAAGAAGCCTGCCCGCAGGAGTGCTCCCCACCCCGCCAGCGTCGGCGACCTCAGACCCGGCGAAGAAGGCATCTTGGACCGCCTTGACCTCCCCGACGATGTGGCTACCCGATTGATGGAGCTAGGTTTTCTCCCGGGCACCGCCATCGAGCGCGCCCAGTGCGCCCCCGGCGGTGACCCGCGCGTTTTCCGCGTGGATGGATCGGAAGTGGCCCTCCGCAAGGAAACCGCCTCCCACCTCATCCTCCGCCACAACGGCCCCCACTCCAAGCTCCCGGACCTTGCATGAGCGATTGCCACGATTGCGGAAACTGTGCGGTTGCCGTAGCCCCCGCTCCCGCGCGTCCTGCATCGTCCACACACGTTGTCGCCATCATCGGACCGCCGAATTCCGGCAAATCCACGCTCTTCAATCGACTCACCGGACTCCGCCAGAAGGTCGCCAACTTCCCCGGCGTTACCGTGGAGCAGCGCATCGGCCGCGCCCGCATGCACAACCAGCGGGATGTCGTGCTGGTGGATCTCCCCGGCGTCTACAGCCTGAATCCGCGATCCGAAGACGAACAGGTCACCCGCGATGTGCTCCTGGGCAAAATGAATGGCGTCCCCAAACCCGACTCCGTCCTCTTAATTCTCGATAGCACCAACCTCGGCCGTCATCTGGTCCTGGCTGCTCCCATCCTCAGCCTGAAACTCCCCACGCTGGTGATCCTGAATATGGCCGACGACCTCGCTGGCCGCGGCGGCAGCGTCGATGTCGCCACCCTCGCCGGTGAGTTGGGATCGCCTGTCGCGCTCATCAGCGCCGCCCGAGGCGATGGCGTCGAAAAAGTAATCCAGTTCATGGAAGGCACCGCAGCCGGAACCACCGCCCTGGCGCCCTCCCGCATCGAACTTCCGGTCCTCCAGGACATCCCACGTTGCCGCAAATGGGCTCACGAAGTAGGCAGCAACGCCGGCTACATGGCCCCCGCGCCGCCGCTTTGGACCCGCCGCCTCGATGCGGTCTTTCTCCACCGGCTCGCCGGCCCTCTCATCTTCACGCTAGTGGTAATGGGCGTCTTCCAGACCATCTTCACCGGCGCACGGCCCATTATGGATACGCTGCAGGCCTGGATCCAAACCTCCGGCCAGTGGATCGGATCCATGCTGCCCGATTCCATCTTCCGCTCCCTGCTTATCGAAGGCGTCTGGAGCGGCGTCGGCAGCGTCATCGTCTTTCTCCCGCAGATCCTGCTGCTGTTTCTGTTCATCGGCATCCTCGAAGATTCCGGCTATCTAGCCCGCGCCGCGCTGATTGCAGACCGCACCATGGCCCGCTTTGGACTCCAGGGCAAATCCTTCATCCCTCTGCTCTCGGCCTACGCCTGCGCCGTGCCGGCCATCATGGCCACCCGCACCATCGAAAACAAGCGCGACCGCCTGGCAACCATCATGATCGCCCCGTTCATGACCTGCTCCGCGCGCCTCCCCATCTACACGCTGGTGATCGCGGCCTTCATTAAGGAGCGCCCGGTCCTCGGCCGTTTCTTCGGCACGCAAGCCGCCGTCCTGCTCGGTCTCTATGTCTTGGGCTTCGTGGCCGCCATCGCCACGGCGCGCCTGCTGAAGTCGTCCATCTTGCGCACGGATCGCGTCCCCTTCATGCTCGAGATGCCGCCCTATCGCTGGCCCACGCTGCGCAGCCTCGGCCTGCGCCTGTATGACCGCTCCAAAATCTTCCTGCGCCGCGCCGGCACCGTGATCCTCACCGTCTCCGTGGTCCTCTGGATCCTCGCGCACCTGCCCGCGCACAACGGAAAGCCGCCTCAGATCGAGCACAGCTTCGCCGGTATGATCGGCCATGCCATTGAGCCGGCCATTAAACCGCTCGGATTCGACTGGAAGATCGGCATCGGACTCATCTCGTCGCTGGCCGCCCGCGAAGTGATCGTCGGAACACTCGGCACCATCCACGGCATCGAGGGCACCGCCCAATCGCAGGGCCTCCAACAGGCGCTGCAGAATGAGCTGACCCCCGGCGGCGCCGTGGCCCTGCTGGTCTTCTTCGCATTCGCCATGCAGTGCATGTCCACCATCGCCGTGGTCCGCCGCGAAACCGGCGGCTGGCGCTGGCCAGCCATCCAGTTCGCGTACATGACCTTCCTGGCATACGCCGCCGCATTTGTTGTGAATCATCTGATTCACGGGCCGCTGGTCTGAAGCTGAGTGAGCCAACAAGTACAGCGACGCCGAAGACTCGCTTCCATGGGATCGGGCGATTGCGCGAGTGCCAGCGATAGTTCTAGATACATCGTTGGTCTGAGCGCGAATTGCAGGCGGAAGCTTATTCTTACCGCACTGGCGTGCTTCCCGATTGAAGGAACGCCTGAAAGGTTTCGAGTTCGTGTCTTATTTGCAAATAGGTTCGATCCACCTTGGCGACGAGTGGAGCAAGCTTGTCCCAGCGCATGAGGGCAATGGAAGCTCCGCGAAACAAATGGCGAAATGCGAGAAACTCACTGAGGATGTCAACGAGATCGGGCGAAATCACGGCCAGCCGCGTGCCCGTGGGTGCAGCCATTTGGTTCAGCAGCTCCTTATGCCAGGTATCTGAAGAAGGCATCCGTTCGTCCCACTCGCGAGCAATCAGCTTAAGAATCTTCTCGATCTCGGTGTAGAAAGAATGAAGCATGGCGGACGCAGCGGCATTCTCCATATCTCCTGCTGCGGAGCTGGATGGCTTGGCGATCAGTGGCGACATCTGTCCACGGACTATCGCGAGTTCTTCGAGGCCCAATTGAATCTTGGTCGCAAGATCAGCCGACACGGACAAGCTCTCCGCTGTCAATAAGGTGCCGAACCAGGGGAGTATCGTCGTCTAGGTCCAAGAGGTCGACGGGTCGTCCGAGGAGGTCGGAAGCCCGGCTAACCGCGGAAAAATAGACCTTGGCCGGTAATCCGGATACTGCAATATCTATGTCCGACTCCGGACGCAACTCACCTCTGACTAGCGAGCCAAAAACGAAGACCTGAGAAGCGCCCATGCTGTGTAGCAGGTTCGCTGCTGCCAGAATCGTTTTTTTTTCAATGGGGGTCGTCATCGGCAATCATGAAGGCGGATGAAAAGGTCACTAGTGAAAACCCTTCGAGTTGACTATACCACTACCGATCGGCCCTGGGCTCAGAGGGCACTACACTTGATACCGTCAACAAATGAATACGTTGCATGTCAGGATGGTTCCAAATAACTGAACAAATGAATCTTAACCACCTCTTCTACCTTTCGCTAATCGACCGCCGCGACCGGCCCGCGCTCGAGTTCGCCGGGCGCACCTACACCTTCGGCGAGATTGACGCGCGCAGCAACCGCCTCGCTAACCTGCTGGCCTCGCGGGGACTCGCGTGCGGCGACCGGCTCTGTGTCTATCTGGCCAACTGCGTCGAGATGATCGACCTGTTTCTCGCATGCGTGAAGCTGGGTGTCATCTTCGTGCCGATCAATATCCTCTATCGCGATCGGGAGATTGCCCACATCCTGTCCGACGCCGAGCCGAGCGCGCTCGTAAGTGCGGAGCAGATCGCCGCGGACGTGCCCGTATGGCGGCCGGACGATCTGACACGCGAAGCGGAAACGTTCGACGCATCGCGGCCGGTCGTGACGTTGGATGGCGACGATCCCGCCGGCATCATTTATACCTCGGGTACCACGGGCGCATCGAAAGGCGCCGTTCTCACACACAACAACTTCGCGGCTAATGCTTCCAATCTGCTGGCATGCTGGCACATCGGCGAAAACGATCGCTTCCTGCTGGCGCTGCCGCTGTTTCATGTGCACGCGCTCGGTAACGGGTTGCACTGCTGGCTGATCGGCGGCTGTCGGATGCGGCTGCTGGAGCGCTTCGAACATCAGAAGGCCGCCGCCGAGTTTCTCGACTTTCGCCCCACTCTCTTCTTCGGCGTTCCCACAATCTACGTGCGCCTGCTCGACATGCCGGTTGAGCAAGCCGGCCAGATCGGAGCCGGCATGCGCCTCTTCGTCTCCGGGTCCGCGCCCCTGCCTGCGCAAGTGCTCGAAGACTTTCGCGAGCGCTTCGGCCACACCATTCTTGAGCGCTACGGCATGAGCGAAACCCTCATGAACATCTCGAACCCCTACGACGGAGAACGCCGCCCCGGCAGCGTCGGCCTGCCGCTCCCCGGCGTCCAGGTGCGCTTGCTGGATCCCAGCGGCGAACCGGTTGAAGACGGCGAGACCGGGGAAGTGTACCTGCGCGGCCCCAACGTCTTCCCCGGTTACTGGCGCCGAGAGCAATCGGAGCCCTTCGTGGATGGCTGGTTCCGCACTGGCGACCTCGCCATCGAGTCACCCGACGGCTATTTCACGCTCACCGGCCGCAAGAGCGATCTCATCATCTCCGGAGGCTTCAACATCTACCCACGTGAGCTCGAAGAATTTCTCGAAGAGCAGCCCGAGATCGCGGAAGCCGCCGTAATCGGCATCCCCGACCGCATGCGCGGCGAAGTGCCGGTAGCTTATGTAGTCCTCAAATTTCCGGTAGACCTCGCGGTTCTCGAAGCACGCTGCCGCGAGAAGCTGGCGTCCTTCAAGGTGCCCAGATCGTTTGTGGTGCGAGAGCGACTCCCGCGCAACGCGCTGGGGAAAATCCAGAAGCACTTGCTCGTGTAACTATAGGATTCGGAGGATTCGCCATGCGGGTTTACTTTCTTGCAGTCGCGATGCTTGTGTTATGCCTTCCATCCAGCGCGGTCGACGGCTTCAACATGCCTGGGGGAGACTACGCCAATTTCAACGCCGATACGCCCTTCGTCTGCAGAAACTCCTGCGGCGGCGAATCTCGATGCCAGGGCTGGACCTGGGTTAAGCCGGGAATCCAGGGCCCCAGCGGCCATTGCTGGCTCAAGGACCGGCTCCCCGCGCTGGTGAAGGACAACTGCTGTAACTCCGGATCCGGCAAGAATATTTCGGCGCGCGACCTGAAAGCGGAAGATCGGACCAATCGCCCCGGATTGGATTTCAACAATTTTGACACCGATGGCTGGAAGACCTGCGAAGCGGCATGCGCGAACGAGGCCGACTGCAACGCCTGGAGCTATGCGCGGCCCGGTTCGCAAAAACCGCGCGGCCACTGCTGGCTAAAACGCGGAGTCCCCCACCCCGTGGCCGATCCCAACGCCGTCTCGGGAGTAAAATTCCGTCCCCGCTCAGTCCGATTTGACTAAATCCAGAGGCCCCAAAATGAAAGCCATCCAAATCCCTGCACCCGGCGGTTCCCTCGACCTCGTCGAGCGCCCCATCTGAATGATGGCAATTCCCTCGAAGACGCCCAGTTGATAGCCGGGATCGAATCGAACATCCCCGCAGCCAGCCTGCTGGTCGAAATCGGCCGAACCGTCGGCGCCGCCCTAGGAAAACTAGCCGCCAAACTCTAACATCAATCCCTTAGCACTATCCTGTAGGACAGGCCATCCCGGCCTGTCTCCCCAAGTCCCACCCTCAATACCCCCGCCCTCTGTTACCATATTCCCCATAAACCGCGCAATTAACCAAAAACTCCCCGCCCCTCAGCCGTCCCGCAAATTACTCTGGCTGAAGATTACCATTTCAATCGCATTGGCTTGTGGTTATATCCTCTCCTGGCGTCTCTGGCTTTCATCCCGCCTTTTCCCCCTCTCTCCCGTAACAGACTTCCTGCCGCCCATCCCGTATCCGCTCGATCTCATCTGGCTGCTCGTATTGCTCTGTCTCCTGGCCGCAATTATCTTTGTGGCACAGTCGCAAAAGCTGATTTTCGTTTTCCTTCTTCTCGCCGGGCTACTGAGTCTGTGGGACCAGACCCGCTGGCAACCCTGGTTTTATCAATATTTTCTGATGCTGTCAGCAATCGGTCTTTATACCTGGAAGAAACCGGAGAAGCGGTATCCGGCAGCCGCCCTCAATATCTGCCGGCTGATCGTCGCATTCACATATATCTGGAGCGGACTGCAAAAGCTGAATCAAACTTTCATCCAGGAGACTTGGCCTGACATTGCCGGTCCGTTCCTTCGCTGGATGCCCGAGGCGGCAAGAAACATTCCCGCTCCTTTGATTCTGATGATTCCGGTGTTGGAAATTCTCACCGGTCTGGGTCTGATCACGCGCAAATTCAGAAATGCGGCCGTCCTTCTGGCAAGCGCCACTCACATGCTTGTCTTGACCCTCCTGATTTCCAGCGGCGAGAACCACGTCGTGTGGCCCTGGAACGTCGTTATGGTCCTGTTCGTCATCCTGCTGTTCTGGCGTGACCAGGAAACCACGGCTCGAAATATCTTGAGGCCGAACAGCGGTCTTCAGGCCACTGCCTTGCTCTTATGTGCCGTCCTCCCGGCGCTCAGTCTTGTTGATCTCTGGGACTCCTATCTTTCCGCGGCGCTGTATTCCGGGAATACGCACCAGGCGGCTATTCTTGTCAGTTCCGCGGACATAGAGCGTCTGCCCGCCGCGGTACGTCCGCACGTCTGGCAGGAGAGCAAGCCCTTCTTCTTGGATATCAACCGCTGGGCCTACGCTGAATTAAATACACCGGTTTACCCGGAGCCGCGAGTTTACCGGGCCATCGCACGGCGAGTCTGTGCTTACGAAGACAATTCTCCCGGCATCAAACTGCTGATAAGAGGCAAGCCCAACCCCTTTACCGGGCAGCGGCAATCTGCGTATTACGATTGCGCTCACCTGACCTCCGATGAACGCTGAAATCCGAGCGATTCCCTACTTCGCCGCTTCGGCTGCCTTCTTCGCCGGCGCAGCGGGCTTCGGGTTCCAGAATGCCGGATCGGCTGCCGCAATATCCGCCGGCGGATAGCTCAAATCGGGCAGATAGCGCAGGATCGAGATTTCCGTGGAGAAAGTATTTTCGGCGATGTTCTTCTGGTACCCCTTATACTTGTCCCCCAGAATCTGCGAGAGCGCCTTCCCGCCGTCCAGATCTCCCAGCCAGGTCAGCGGCCTCGTGATGAAGTAAACTCCTGTCGGCTGGCCCACCACTGCCTGCGAAACCAGCCAGATCGATTTGTCGCCCGCCTTTGCCCGCGCTTCTCTCACGGCTTTGATCTGATCCTCGTAGTCCAACGCTCGCCCGGGACGCACGCGCACCGTCACCATGTAGAGATACCGCGATTTGCCGAGCAGCGTGGCGGTCTCAGCCGCGCTGGTTGGCACGTTCGAGCCCAGGTCCGGCCGCCTTCGTCGAATTTCAACCCGGTTGCTTATCAGCGTGTTATTTAAATCCTGAAACAGCTTGCCTGCCGCCGCCAGTCCACCCGTCTTGGCCAGCGCGCCCATGAAAAGATCGGACCCCTTCTCGGCATCCGCGAGAGTGTTGCGCAAACTGATAAACGTAACCACATTGCCCTCACCGTACATGTTCTCGGCGGCGAGCCAGTTATCGCCCTTGTTGCGGCGGTTGAGCACCGTCATCTTCTTGTTGATCGCGTCAAACTCCGCGCGCTTCTCCGGTTTCACCTTGGCAATATACTCATCCAGGTAGGCGGCCGCGTCCTGGCCCGTCATCATCGTGCTCGTCAACGCGGTCAAAAGTAGCGCCGCAAAAGTTCTCCGCTGCATGGTTCTCACCCTTTCCCCAACGGCCGGAATTCAATCTTGCCTTCCGGGCCACGAGTCAGTATACTCCCAATCGCTTCACTGAACGCCCGAACTGGCGATCACAAGTTTTTTTGAACTCTATTTCCCATCGTTGCAGTCGTTTGCCACTTCGTGTTCCGAATATTCGCACTCACCTCGCGTATGCTCGAACTAAGAGTTTGGTAATCCGCTATCGGAACCAGGCCGCCGCGTCGCTCGGAAGCACCTAGGCAACCTCGGGGGACGGCAATTCGATAGAGCGTGGCCACTGAGCATCCAGTGGTAGCCAGTCGCACGGGCTTCAAATTCGGCGATAGGGGCGCCCTCTTTTTGAAAGCAGTTGCCGCCGCGGTTCCCAGCTACACGTGCGGACGCCGAAGTGTGTCCGCACGCGCGAGTTCCCTACAATGGGGATTGGATCACGCGGGAACTTCCGGGCGCAGCGCTTTTTCGCCGCTCGCCTATTCACTGTTTCGCTGGGTGTGGATCGCCTCGGTTGCCTCCAACGTAGGCACCTGGATGCAGAACGTCGGCGCGGCCTGGCTCATGACCGGACTCAACGCCTCGCCGTTATTCGTTGCTCTGGTCCAGACCGCCACCAGCGTTCCCGTGTTCTTGTTGGGCGTTCCCGCCGGCGCCTTCGCCGATATCGTGGACCGCCGCAAACTGCTGTTGATCACGCAGGGCGGAATGCTCGCCGCCGCGGCGACCCTCGGCGGTCTTACCATCGCCGGCCTCACCGGACCGTGGACACTGCTCGCCCTCACCTTCGCGCTGGGTCTCGGCGCCACCATGAACGGACCCGCGTGGCAAGCCATTGTTCCCGAACTCGTCCCGCGCTCCGAGCTGCCCGCTGCTATCGGACTCAATTCGCTGGGATTTAATCTCGCCCGCGCGGCCGGCCCCGCGCTCGGCGGCCTCGTTGTGGGATTGATGGGCGTCGGCCCGGCATTCGTGTTGAACGCGATCTCGTTTGTCGGTGTCATGGTGGTGCTGTATTTATGGAAACGCAAACCCGAGCTCACCTCGTCCGCCCGGGAAACCGTGGGCTCCGCGATGCTTGCCGGCATGCGCTACATCCGTTTCGCGCCCCCCATGCACGCCGTGCTGATACGCTCCGGCGTCTTCATAATTTCAGCCAGCGCGCTCTGGGCCATCCTGCCGCTGGTGGCCAAGGTTGAGTTGAAGAGTGAAAGCACCGGCTATGGCCTGCTGCTCGGATGCCTGGGACTCGGCTCCATCATCGCCGCGCTGCTGCTGTCGCGCATCCGCCACCTCATCTCGATGGACCTCCTGGTCACCTCCGCCTCCGTGCTCTTCGGTATCGTCAACATCGCTCTTGCATGGCTGACGCAATTCTGGGTCGTGGGGCTCGCGCTGCTGGCCGGCGGCATGGGCTGGATGGCCATCAACTCCAGCCTCAATACGGCCGCGCAGACATCCTTGCCCGCATGGGTGCGGGCCCGCGCGCTAGGCGCCTACATCCTGGTGTTCCAGGGAGCCATGGCCATCGGCAGCGTCATCTGGGGAGCCGTGGCGTCGCGCTATGGACTGCGATCCACGCTGCTCGCGGCCGGCATCGCGATTATCTGCGGAGCGCTACTCACCGCGCGGTTCCGCCTGGCCGGCCACCGCGAGCTCGACACCACGCCCTCGCCGCATTGGCCCGAACCGCAGCTCATGCGCGATACGCATCCCGATCGCGGCCCCGTCCTGGTGACCGTGGAGTATTTCATAGATCCCGCGCACGCCTCCGAATTCATCGCCGCCATGCGCGAAATGCGCCGCATCCGCCGCCGCGATGGCGCTGTCCGGTGGGGCATTTTCGAAGACGCCGCCACCCCCGGCCGCTATTTGGAATCGTTTCTGGTCCAAAGCTGGGGCGAGCACCTGCGCCAGCACGAACGCGTCACTGTCTCCGATCGAAAGCTGGAGGAACAAGCCCTGAAGTTCCACCGCGGGGAGGGAGTCCCCAAAGTAGTCCACTGGCTCGCCGCCCAAGAAGACTAACCCAGAAACTCCCCAATCACTCCCGGCACCCTGGCGTCAAACCCGGTGATCGTCAGCGTCCCCGCCGCGGCATGCACCACGATCCGTGTCTCGCCCCGCGCCGCCGTCACCGACACCGCCGCCTCCACGCTTCCCGATGCCAAAGCCGCCAGCGCCCCCGCCGCCAGCGCGGCCTCTTCGCCATCGTGCGTCACCGCGATCGGCAGCCTCTCCGCATTCATGGAAGCGAGCTGCCACGCCTCTTCCAAAGCCTCCACGACGCATGGGACGGCCCCATTCGCGCGCTGGTACGCTCTCCGCGCCAGCAGCAGCGCTACCGGATGGATCCTCGACTCGGCAATGCGCCGTCGGTCAATCAAGCGCGCCACCAGTAAAGCGGTAGCCGCGCTTTGCGGCGCAATCAGCTCGCCCAAATGTTTCACCATGGCGCGATACGGCAGCGAATGCAATAGAGCCTCCCACACGCGCGGCGTCTTCCACCTGGCCGGAACCAGAGAATGCGGCAAGCGATAATCTTCGATGAAGCGGACCATGTCGCCTTCGCTGGCGGCGGCGCGCGCATGCTCCAGCGCGTGAATCAGACGCAGCTCTCCGGAAAGCAGCGCGGGCGTGGCCAAGTGTCCCAGCCGGCCTTCCACGGCCCACTGGAATAAAGCGTTCTGAGCCGCGCTGGCGGGTTTTGGATGCGCGTTGCGCAGCGGCTCGCGGTGAGATGCAACCGCGAAATACCGCGCTAGTTCGGCTATCGGCTGGCGCAGATACCAGTCGGCCACCGCCGAGCGTAAACCGCGCCCCCAGCCGCGCTGCGTCTCGGCGAAGCGCACAAACTGGAGCAAGTGCCCGCCGGTAGCGGCCACCTCCGCCAGCGCCGACAGCGCGGCGGCGTTGGTGCGTGCGCAGGCATACGCCGGACTTGCGGCCATCGCCAGCACCATCAGCGCCGGCCCCCGGCTGGGTGCATTGCGCGTCGCTACAAATCGCACCACGGTTTCCACCACGCGGGGTCCATCTTCAGCCAGACACGCGCGCGCTGCCGGCGCCTGTCCTGCTTCGAGCGGCCGCCGCGTGACGGACCATGTTCCATCCTGGCTGCCCAGCAGCAGGAATCGCTCCAGGTGCATCCAGTTGAGGGCAGAGCCCGTGACGGGTTGTATGAGTGTGTTGGTCATCGGTTCTTCTCCTGTCTGCAAGGGTGCGATTCAAATGCGATGCGGATAAATGAATGCCCAGCGCCGCGGGCGACCCGCATCGGAATCCGTGAACTCAGCAGCCATCCGGCGAAAAGCGCGGCACGGCCTTCTGCTGCTGGTCCAAAAAAAGCTTTTATCGAAGAGAGAAACTAACCGCTGAGGAAGCTACTGGCGGGCAGCCGCGCTGGCGGTTAGTGATTCGTTGACGAGTCGATCGGGGATAAAATCCAACGGCTGCCTCCTTTTCTTGAAGTTTTTCCATTATAGCACTGCACGGTGTAATTGTATCCTCGCATCGCGTGCCGAAGATTAAATTTCCTTACAGCTTCACTCGAACCTGCGCGCTCAATCCCGGCCGCACGGCCGGCGACGTCCTGGTGAACTCCACGAACACCTGCCCCGCCTTCACTTCGCGCACTTTTCCCGGCATGCCCTCCGCCGCCTCCGCCATCTGCACCCACGCGGCCGCGCCCGCATGGATGCGCTCCAGCGTTTTCGCATCCGGCGACAACACTACCTGAAGCTCGCTCAAATTCACGGCGATCTGAAACAGATCCACGGCCGCGCGGCTCACCGCTTCGCCGGCCTGCCCGTTGCGCCCAACCACCGTGCCATCCGCCGGAGCATGCACGTCGCCTGCAGCCAGCTCCGCTTTGGCGTCGTCAAGCTCATCGGCCTTGGTCTGCGCGATCGCGCGGGCGGCATCCAGCTCCTTGGTGAGCGCTGTCAGCCGGTCCTCGGCCCCGCGCGCCGCCAGCTCCAGATTCGCCGCGCCGGCCTTCAGCGTGGTGTAGTCTCTCTCGGCTTTTTCGAAGACCAGCCGTGCCGCCGCGCCTTCGCGCATCAGCATTTGCTGGCGTGTGTAGTTTCGCTCCGCGCGATCCAGCTCCGCGCGAGTACGAATCGCATCCGCGCGGGCGCGCGACGCTTCCAGGCGCGCCGCGGTCAGCGCCATTTCCAGATCCCGCGCTCGCGACTGCGCATGCTCAGCGTCGCCCTGCGCGGTTTCTTGATTCGCTTCCAGTTTGGCGCTTTTGATATGCGCCAGCACCTGACCTTCGAACACATCGTCGCCCACCTCCGCCAGAAAGCGCTCGATCACGCCTTCCACGGGCGCCCGCACATTCACTACCGACGACGCTTGCACGCGCCCCGTCAGCGTGACCTCCGAGGGAGCCGGCACGGCAGCGGGAGGCGGTGTTTTTGCGGGCGGCTGGGCGGTGCGGTAATGGGCTGCGACAACAGCGGCCAGGGCCACCAGCGACCCGATACCCGCCAGCGCGAGAGCGCGCTTCCGCCACATACCCCGATGATAACGGTAACGTAGTTGGTTTATGCCTGACGTTTCCTTGCGCGCCATTGCGGTGTTGTTCCTGCGCGTTGGCACTACCACCTTCGGCGGAGGCGACCCCAGCACGGCCGTCCTTCAGCGCGAGTTTCAACGGCGCCGCTGGCTCGATTCTCATCGGCTCGGCATCGCGTACGGACTCGCGCGTATTACGCCCGGCACCAACATGCTCGCCTTCTGCGCCGCCACTGGCTGGTACTTGAAGGGCTGGGCCGGAACCATCGCAGCCGTGCTCGGCGTCACCATACCCTCCACGGTGTTGATCGTCTTGCTGACCCGCGTGTGCGAATCGGGCGGCCAAATCCCGTGGCTTCGCGCCGCCCTCGCGGGCACCATCGCAGCGGCCGTGGGACTCACGGCCGGCGCCGCATTCCTGCTGGTGCGAACACACATGTCAAGACGCGATTGGCTGGTGCCGCTCATTGTGGCCGCCGGCTCTTTCGCGCTGTCCACCGGGCTCGCTCTCAATCCCATTCTGATCCTGGGCCTCGCCGCGCTGGTGGGCTTCTTTTGGAAGAGCCGATGAGTCTCGTCCTGCTTTATCTGCTCTTGCTGAAGGCCACCGCCACCTCATTCAGCGGGCTCTCCTCGCTCCCCGTGCTGCGGAATGATCTGGTGGTGCATCATCGCGTGCTTACTGACCGCCAGCTCAGCACCGCGGTCGCCGCCGGACGCCTGGGACCTGGGCCGCTCGGTTTATATGTCGTCAGCGCCGGTTATTTCGTCGCCGGCGTTCCAGGCGCCATCGTGGGATGGGCCGCCATGGTTACGCCCGCTTTCCTGGTGCTGGTGCTGCTGCGTTTCCTGGGGCGCAGAACCGGGCATCCGCGCGTGAAATCGGTGATCCGTTGCGTGCTGCTGGCCAGCGCCGGATTGTTGCTGGCGTCCTCGGTTCCCCTGGCGCGCGATGGCCTCACCGGACCGCTGACCCTGACGGTGGCGGCCGCCAGCTTCGCCATCACCGCCTTCACTCGCGTGGACACGCTCTGGGTGATTCTAGGCAGCGCGCTCACCACGCTGCTGGCCGTTCAACTTTGATATACTCGGCGCAGTCTCATGTCAGATCATCGGCTGGGAGATGTGATTGACGATCACTGCATAAAGTGCAGACGGGTCACCAACCACTCGATAGTCTCCATCATAAATACGGAAGCCGCCAAGGTACGCTGCCGCACCTGCTATCACGATCACGATTATCGTCATGAAATAGCGCCGCCTTCGAAGAAAGACCTCAAAAAGATGGAGCTTTTCAACCAGGTTCTTTCCGGAGTATCCGCGCCGGCTCAGGCGGAGGAAGAGCCCCCCGCTCCCGCCGAAAAAAAGCCCAAGGCGAAGAGCAAAAAGGTCTGACTCTACTTCGCCGCGCGATGCGCGTCGAACCAGCCCGCCCAGAACGGCACTATCCAGCCCGACAGCGCGAACCACGCCAGCGCCCGCGCATCCGGCGGCGGAGGCGACAGCAGATTCGCCACGTACATGACCACCGCGAATGCCACGAAGGCCCAGAAGGCGTAGCGTCCAATTCCGTCGCGCGGCTGCGTCATTCGGACATAAAGCCACAGCGCGATGGCCAGCATCGCGAACTCCTCGGCGAGCGTCGCGGGGATCGAGTTCCACAGGCCGAGGCCGAATTTTTCGCCGCCGGGATATACCGGCAAGTCGGGACCATGCGTCACCCAGTCCAGCAACCAGTGGCTCACCACGCCCAGGCCGATTGCGACGGCGCCCGCGCGATAGCGCGTGAAGGCCCAATACAAGCCTCCGAACAGGAGTCCCCAGCCGATGGATGTTATCAGGCTATGCGAGATGGGATAGGAATCGAAGGCCAGCGGCGTGAAATCGGCGCGGCCATCAGCAGGCCGAGCGAAGTATTCGGAGCGGCGCGTTTCGCCGCGAACCCCACTGCGTAATGGCCGATGAACATCGCGGCTCAGCCCTTAGGCATATCCCGGCGCAGCTGGTCAATCACCTTGTCTGGCGCATCGCCTTTCAAATCCTGCTCCAGCCGGCGCAGCGCGATCCCCACGATATCCCGGTGATGCAGCTTAGACCCGACACCCTCGGCTTGCGTCAGCCGCAGCCACAGATCGTGCAGGCGGTCGACATCCTCCGGCCAAAGCCGCGGAGGATGCGGGCCCAGGTTGACGTACATCGACTCGCGCTCCGGACGTATGATCTCGAGCGAGAATGGGTGCCGCGGCTCCGGCAGATTCTCCCAGGCCAGCCCGATGCTGCGCGCCAGCTCCTCGGACGGCATGCGCGCTGAAACTCCCGTCACCAGCTTGGAGGCCTGCAGTTTCGAAGCCGATTGGACCATGGCGTCGAACGGATTCACCGCGGGCACAACCAGCAGCTCTACCGGCTTGCCTTCCTTTTCCGCCACTTCCACTACATGGGTGAACAGTTCCCGTTCGTAATCGGAGAAAATCTGGTTGTCGGAAAGATCGTACTCGCCGGCGCCCGCCGAGATAGTGCGGACCGTCATCACCACAATGTCATGCCGCCGCAGATTGGTTTTCTGCAGGACCTTCTTCAGATGATCCATGTTGTGGTAATCGCGCGCGGCCACCAGCACGCAGCCCGGCCGCGCGTGCAGCGTCACGGTGTTGATCTGATTCTCGTGTTCGAGATTGAATTCCTCGAGCGGCTTCTTCTCCAGATGCAACCGCGCGCGCTTGCGGGCGTTGATGCGCTCCGAGATGGTGAACACCGCGAATACCAGCAGCGTGAAAGTGACCCCCCAGATTGTGGCGATCTGCTTGGAAAACAGGTTCGCCACAGCCACGAAGCCCAGCATCAAGGTGGTAACTCCCAGGCCGATGGGAATCTCCACGCCGCCGATGCGCAGGTTCAATGGCACCTTATATTCCTGATCGTGACGCTGGTAGCGCAATGCCAGCACGCCCAGCGACTTGAAGAAGAAACTCCACACCACGCCGAACGCGTACGCCTCGCCCAGCTTGTACACATCGCCGCGGCTGGCGATGATGGTGGCGATCTGCAGCACCGTCACCAGCGTGATGATCCGCGACGTAGTCCCGAAGCGGCGGTGCGGCTTGCGGAACCAGTCCAGCAGCACGCCATCCTCGGCCACGCGGTTGAGCACGCCGTTGGCGCCGATCATGGATGTGTTCACCGCGCCCGAAAGAATCAGCGTGCCCACAATCACCACGAAGACGTGAAAGCTCAGCTTGAGCAGCTGGGGTCCGGCCAGGTTCATCGCCAGGCCGCCCAGCAGATTGTCGGCGTACTTGCTCATGTCCGTGGGACTCAGCAGCATGCCGGCCAACACCGTGATCACGCCCGTGCATACTACCGCATAGCAGCACACGATGTTCGCGGTGATCTTCAGATTCTTGAGCTTCGGATAAGCCAGCTCGCGATAAACCTGGGCCAGCGTCTCAAACCCGATCATGGAGAACAGCGAATGCCCGAACGCGATGATCATGGCGATGGCTGGAATCATTGGCCACACGGTCCCCTTGAACCAGCCCAGCGCCGTACTGTCGAACTTCAGGTTATGCGGGAGCGGCGCGGGCGGAATGTTGACCGTTCCGCGGATCAGCATGGTCAACGGGCACCAGATCAGAAAAACAACCACCATCACCGAAGTGACCTGCATGATACGCAGGGCCTTGCCGCTGGATTCGTGTATGCCCTTGATATTGCTCCACCAGAAGTAGCCCGTAAAGATGACGCCGAAGAAGGCCGCGAAATAGTTCGGGTTCATCTGAAACGGCTGGTGCAGCAAGCCGGCAATCTCATTCATCAGCCGCGCCAGGTATTGGCCGGCGGTGACGATGCTGATGGGCCCGGTGAGGATGTAATCGAACACCAGCGCGGATACCGAGAGGCGCGCCATGAAGGGCCCCATGCTGTCCTTCACAACGATGTATACACCGCCGCGCACGAACATGCTGCAGCTTTCCATGTACACGGAGCGCACGGCGAAACTGAACAGCATCACACCCAGCACGAACCAGGGAGCTGCCGGCCCTATGGCGGTTTCAGCGATGCCGCCGGCGTAAAAGGCCGACGACGCGAGGTCGGCCAGCACGATGGAAGCGCCTCGCCAGAAACTGATGAACGAGAGCGCCACCGTGGTGGCGACAACTACCTTGGCCGTGGTTGAAGAGGACTTTATGACTTCAGAAGACATTGACTCGCGGCGTACAGCTTTTATTCTACGCTGTAAGGCGGCCCCCCCTGGGCGCTCTTCCCGCGCCGCACGTTCTAACATCAGAAGATGCCGCCAGCCTCCGCCCAAGCGATTATCGCAAAGCTGGCCGAACACGCCTTCCAGGCCTTCTACGTCGGCGGCTGCGTGCGCGACCTCGCGCTCAAATTAGAGCCGTCCGACTGGGATATATCCACCGACGCCACCCCGCAACAACTGCTTCAGCTCTTTCCCCGTGCACAACTGGTGGGCGCGAAATTCGGAGTCGTCCTGGTGGACAGCGTCGAAGTGGCCACCTTCCGCAGCGATTTCGCCTATCGCGACGGCCGTCATCCCGAGGGCGTGCGCTACGAAACCGATCCCAAACAAGACGTGCTGCGGCGCGACTTCACCATCAATGCGTTGTTGATGGACCCCGCCACCCAGCGCATCGTCGATTACACCGGCGGCCTGGACGACCTGCGCGCCGGAGTGATTCGCGCCATCGGCGATCCAGTTCAACGATTGCAGGAAGACCATCTACGAATGCTTCGCGCGGTACGCTTCGCCGCCCGTTTCGGATTCACCATTGAGGATGCCACGATGGCAGCTATTCGCAAGCTGCACGCCGATATACTGCGCATTTCGCCGGAGCGCGTCCGGGACGAGTTGATCCGTATCCTGACCGAAGGCGGCGCGCGGCGCGGGTTTGAGCTGCTGGATGAAACCGGCTTGCTGGCCGATATTCTTCCGGAAGTGGCCGCCTTTCACGGCGTGGAGCAGCCGCCCCAGTATCATCCCGAAGGCGACGTGTGGGTTCACACGCTGATGATGCTGGAGCGCATGCAGTCGCCCTCGCCAGAGCTTGCGATGGGCGTCCTGTTGCACGATGCCGGCAAGCCCGGGACATTTCGTGTCGCGGACCGCATCCGCTTCGACGGCCATGTGGAGCTGGGCGAAGAGATCGCCCGGCGCATTCTCAACCGGCTGCATTTTTCGAACCAACAGATAGATCAAATTCTCGCGCTGGTGGGCAATCACATGCGCTTCATGGACGCCCACCGCATGCGCGAGAGCACTTTGAAACGCTTCTTGCGGCTGCCTCGCTTCGAAGAGCACCTGGAGTTGCATCGGCTGGACAGCACCTGCAGCAGCGGTAATCTGGAGAGTTACCACTTCGCTAAATCGCGTTTCGAACAAGCGCCCGCGGAGGAATTGCGGCCGGTCCGGCTGATCAAGGGCAACGATCTCATCGCCGCCGGATACCAACCGGGTCCGGAGTTCAGTAAAGTGCTGGACGCCGTGGAGGATGCACAGTTGGAGGGCCGCATTCACACTCGCGAGGAAGCCATGGAGCTGGTGAAAGAGCTTTTGGGGGAACATCATGTCGAATAGCGCCGCTCTGATTCGCGAAGCACTGCGCGAGGGCGAGGGAATCGTGCGCCTGGCCCCGTGCTGGGTCCCGCGCGCGTTTCTGATGCCCGGTGGCAGGCTGAAACTGCATCCGCGCGATCTCTATGCATACGGCGCACATCGCGGCGGCATCGACGAGCGCTGGTTTTCATCCACCACCAAAGCCGACAATGGTCCGGGCACGCTGGAAGATGAAGGTCTCAGCTACATCCACCATCAGGGGCAGCGCGTTGTGCTCAAGGAAGCCATCGACACCCTGGGCGACGAATTCCTGGGCGCGGCGGTAATGCGTAAATTCGGCGGCTGGAATCTGCTATGCAAGTTTTTCGACAATCTCGGACCAATTCCTCACCATCTGCACCAGGGCGAAGCCGACGCCCGCCGCGTGGGACGCAATCCCAAGCCTGAGGCCTATTACTTCCCGCCGCAATACAACACGAA
>JAYTVY010000399.1:0-3696 GCA_043743755.1 Bryobacterales bacterium
CAAGCAGTTCGGAGCACGCTGCATGCAACTTCCCCTGTTCGGCGACATGAACTTCCGCTCGAACGGCATGAGCGAGGACTGCCTGTATCTCAACGTCTGGACCGCGGCCAAGTCCCCCAAGGAGCGGCGGCCCGTAATGGTCTGGATTCACGGCGGCGCATTCACGCGCGGCGCTGGGTCCACGCCCACCTACGACGGTGAAAAGCTCGCGGCCAAGGGAGTGGTGCTGGTCAGCATCAATTACCGCCTGGGGGTCTTCGGCTTCCTGGCGCATCCCGAATTAACCGGCGAATCCGCGCATCGCTCCTCGGGCAATTACGCGCTCCTCGATCAGATCGCGGCCCTCGATTGGGTGCGGAAGAATATCACGTCGTTCGGCGGCGATCCGAAGCGCGTAACAATCTTCGGCGAATCGGCCGGCTCGTGGGCCGTGAATTATCTGATGGCCACGCCGGTTGCCCGCGGCCTGTTCCATCGCGTGATCGGCGAGAGCGGCGCGTCCTTCGGCCCCAATACGACACTGGCAACCGCGGAGAAATCGGGCGAGAAGTTCGCCGCTGGCATCGGAGCGGCCGATCTGAAAACGCTGCGCGCGAAGCCGGCCGATGAGCTCCTCAAGGCCTCCAGTGCGGCGTCTTTTCCACCGAACGTCGACGGCTGGCTGCTGTCTGAAGACATTCGTTCGATTTTCGAGCACGGAAAACAGAATGACGTTCCCTTGATCGCGGGTTTCAACGCCGACGAGGGCACTACACTCTCGCCTTGGCCCGCCAGCGGCACAGCCAAGACCTTCACGGACCAGGCCCGCCGCACCTTTGGCAAGCAGGCCGACGACTTCCTCAAGATCTATCCCGCCGCTACCGACGACGAAGCCGGCGCCGCGCATTACAACAGCTTTCGTGACCAGCGTTTCGGCTGGCAGATGCGCACCTGGGTGCGAGCTGCCTCGCAGACGGGCCATGCGAAGACATATCTCTACTATTTCAGCCGCGTTCCTCCGAGTGCCGACAGCGCCCGTCATCGCGCTTATCACGCAGCGGAGATCGCCTATGTGTTCGGAAACTTCCGTCCTGGACGGCCGTGGGAGGAGACGGATCGCAAGCTATCGGATGCGATGTCGAGTTATTGGGTGAACTTCGCCTCGACCGGCGATCCCAATGGCAAAGGCCTCGCGAAGTGGCCGGCCTACGATGCCACATCCGATACGGCGCTCGAGTTCGGGAATCAAGTGGAGTTGCGCCGCGCGCTGCATAAGGACGGCCTGGATTTCTTCGACCGCTATTATGAATCGCTGCGCAGCCCGGCGCCTGCAGCCGGCAGCCGCTGAGGCTGGCGCTCACTCCCATCGCAACGCGATCATCGGATCCACGCGGGCGGCGCGGCGGGCCGGCAGGTATGAAGCCAACAGGGACACCGCGATAAGCGTCAGCCCTACCAGCGCGAACGTCAGCGGATCGGCCGCGCTCACGTGGAAGAGCAGTGCGGTCATCAATCGCGTCAGCGCCAGCGCTCCCAGCATTCCGATCACAACGCCCGCGAGCACGAGCAGCATGCCCTGTCGCTGCACCAGCAGCAATACCTGGGATTGTTGAGCGCCCAACGCCATACGGATTCCGATTTCGCCCGTGCGCTGCGTGACGTTATACGACATCACGCCGTAGAGTCCGATCGCCGCCAGGAACAAAGCGGCCGCAGCGAAGAACGCCAGCAAAATCAGCGATAGCCTTCGCTGGGCGATGGATTGCGACACCACTTCCGTCATGGGCTGCACGGCGTAAACCGGCTGCGAGCGGTCCACGCCGAGAATCGCGGACTTCATGGCCGCGCCCAGGCGCGCCGGATCCTGCGTGGTTCGCGCCAGCACCTCGATTGCCGGCACGAATCCGCCGATGAAGTGGGGCTCCTGAAGATAGGCTAGATAGACCTGTACCGGCGTGTCTTGATCCAGACCGGAACTTCGGACGTCCGCCACCACGCCCACAATCTCGCGCCACCGCGGCGGAGTGTCGAAGCCGATCTCCAGCCGCTTGCCGATCGGGTTTTGCCCCGGGAAATAGCGGTTCACCAGGGTCTGATTCACCACCGCAACCAGCGGCGAGTTTGGCGAATCGCGCTCCTCGATCTGGCGTCCGCGCAGCAGGCGCATCCCCATGGTTTCGAAGAAACGCGGCGTCACGTTGAAGAAATTCGCGAGCGGCGCCTGGCTTGGCGTCACCGGCGGGAAACCCTCAAAGCGCATGATGAAGATTGGATTTCCCAGGAGCGGCACGTCCGTTGAAATCGCCGCCGATTGCACGCCCGGCAGCGCCGAGACGCCGCTCAGAATGCCGCGCGCCAGCTGAATTTGCAGATCGTTGTGATTCTTGTATTTGAACGGGGCCGGCGCCAGCCGCATGGTCATCACATGCTCGGGATTGAAGCCCGGATCCACATGGGCGATCGTGTAGAAGCTGCGCATCAGCAGTCCCGCGCCCACCAGCAGCACCAGCGCGGCCGCCACCTGCGCCACTACCAGTGCATTGCGCAGCCCGCTGCGCGTTCCGGCGCCGCGCGAACCTTCCTTGAGCAGGGAATTGACGTCGGACTTGGAAGCGTGCCACGCGGGTGCGAAGCCAAACAAGATGCCGGTCAGAATGGATGTGAGCAGCGTGAACCCCATCGCCCGCCAGTCCAGGCTCACTTGATCTAGTCTCGGGACGTTCGCGGGCGCCATCGCGACCAGTGCGCGAAACGCGCCGTAGGCCAGTAGCAGCCCCGCCACGCCGCCGCTGAAAGCCAGCAGCACGCTCTCGGTCAGCATCTGTCCCGCGATCCGCGCGCGCCCGGCCCCCAGCGAAGTGCGGATCGCGATCTCGCGCTGCCTTCCCGCGGCCTTGGCCAGCAGCAGATTGGCGACATTCGCGCACGCGATCAGCAGCACGAACCCCACCGCCCCCAGCAGCACCAGCAGCGCCGGCCGGATCTGTCCAACCAGATCCTCCAGGATCGAATTAATGGCGATCCCTTCGTCCTTGTTCAAGTCGGGATATTGCTGCGCGAGCTGCGCGCCGATGGTCTGAAATTCCGCCCAGGCCCGCTCGATTGTGACCCCGTCCTTAAGGCGCGCAATCACCCGCAGCAGGTGAAAATCGCGCCGCGTCCTGGATTCCTTATCCAGCGCCAGCGGCGCCCACATCGTCGCCGCGGCCGGGTATTGAAAACCCTGCGGCATCACTCCGATCACAGTCCGCGGCCGGCCGTCCAGCAGCAGATTCTGGCCGATAATCTTCGGATCCCCGCCGAAGTGTTGCCGCCACAGACCATAGCCCAGAATCACCACCCCATCGCGGCCCTCTTGGTCCTCTTCCTCCGTCAATGTGCGCCCCAACAGCGGCCGGACTTGCAGAGTCGCGAAAAAACCCGGATCGCAAATCGCCCCTAGGAACCGCTCCGGCTCATTGTCCTTAGAGGCCAGATTAAAGGTGTTCGGCCGGTACGCTCCGATGGCTGCGAACACGTGGTTCTGCGCGCGCCAGTCATAATAGTTGCCCGGTGGAGCAATCATCTTGGGGATCTTGCGGGCAAAATTGGTCTCCCAGACGTTCACCAGATTCTCGGACTTCGGAAACGGCAGCGGCCGCAGCAACACGCCGTCGATAATGCTGAACATTGCGCTGTTGGCCCCAATACCCAGCCCCAGCGCGAGAATCGCCGAAA
>JAYTVY010000400.1:0-3766 GCA_043743755.1 Bryobacterales bacterium
ATAGCTCGCTTCTGACGCCATGTCCTGAGCCTCCCGCTCTCAGCCACAAGCTATCAGGGCCGCCCAATCGCAGTCACGCACGCTTGCCGGAAACTCACGTTTCATCCGGCTCCCCGAATGGATCCCCGCGCCAGTTAACGGGCCGGGCACCGTGGGATCAAACCCCAGGGAACGTTTTGGATAACTGAAAGGGACAGTGTGTTGTTTAAGCGCGTTTAGCTGACGGGCACAGTTGCCTGATTCCGCCAAAAATAGAGCGAATAATTGAAGGTGACGACCAAGCTGGCCGGGGGGCCAGCTGCGGGGCAGGGGCCCCGCCCTACTGGGGTTTAGCGGATGGGGATGGTTATTGTTGGGCTGGATGCGCTACCGATCTTGAGGACTACGGACGTGTCGCCAACGGGGGCGTTGTCGGGGATGCGGATGTTTACTTGGAGCAGGCCGGCGACGAATCCGGGGGCTGAGCCGGCGTAGAGGAGATCCGCGGTGACACCGCCGACCGTAACTGAGGCGCCGACGGCGCGCCGCAGGTTGATTACGAGTTCGCCGTCCATTCCGGCTGGGTTCGTTTGGCCTTCGCCGCTCGCATAGAAGATCGCGTAATCGCCGCGAGGGGCCGGCTGGTCAGGAGTGATGATCTGGAATGAGGGCGTCAGGAACAGGCCGCGTCCGTTGAATGTGAACACGGCAGGAGAGGAGGTGGTCACGGGAACGCCGATCGCGGTCGACCGGCGGCCGAGATAATCGGCCTGCACTTGAACGCTGGACTTGCCTGCCACCGAATACGGCACAATTACGGCAGCCTGGGTCGCGGATGTGTACAGAACCGGCGCAGGAACGCCATCGAAGAAGAAGGTGGATTGGGCGAGGCAACTGTCGACAAAACCTTGCGTGGTGGCGCCCGGTTGGACCAAAGTGCCGGGGCCCATGCCGCTGCCAAAGATTGTGACGATTTCACCGGGGGCGACTGGGCCAGGCAAGAAACTGGCGCCATGTACGATGCCGTTCTGGTTGATGATCGGCGTCGGACCGGGCGAGAGTGCGGTTTCAAAGTTCGCGCGCAGCAGCAACGGCTGGCTCAGACGTGAGAAAAGCGGATTACCGCAGGCGTAGTTCGCATTGACGGTGGCGGTGGGAAGGTCTAAGTCGATGAGCTGGCCGAACCATTCGCGGAAGCGAAAACCCTGGCTGGGTTGCACCGTGGCGGTGACCGTGGCGCCTTCGTCGTAGTAACCGTCGGCGGATGCCGGGTCGAAGCGGACAACGCCGCCGTTGGCGGTGGCTTGCACATTGAACTGTCGAGCGAACATCGCGGTGAGCGTGGTGACGCCGTTGGGAGCGGCGATGGTCTGATCCTGAGGCCCGCCTTGGCTCCATCCCCTGAAGACCCAGCGTGTATCGGACTCACACAGAACGCGACACGTTTGCGTGGGACGCAGGATGCCGAGCGTGTGCGTGCTTCCGGGCTGCCAGTTGTCGGCGATGACGTTGCAGTACTGAATAGGCGCCCTCATCTCATTGCCGTCGACTTGGACCCAGAGATTCGGCGGATCGGTATTGATGGTCACCACCGGAACCGACGTCGTGAGCAGCTCGACATCCTTGGGCAAGTTCACATTGAACACGCGGGGGTTGGTGTCCCCGACGGCGTGGCCGCCGTCTTCGGCATACGTCCCGGCGTTTGCCTTGTCGATGCCGCGCCAATGCCAGAAGAAGTTGGACGCAGCGGGCGTCGCGGTGATGAGGACATCCTGATTCTGCCGGTAAAAGCCGTCGGGCGAGGGTGGGTCCAGCGTGATGGTTCCGGTACTTGCCGGAGTCACTTTAGTAGTGACGCGGAATTGCCGGACGAAACTAGCGGTAACGTAAGCTCCGGCGGCGGCGGTGACGGTGTGCGTGCGATCGCCATCGTCGTTCCAGCGGCCGAAGAGGAATCGCGTGTCGTTGGCGGTGGACGCTGTCGCGGCGGTGGAGATGGTGTGCGTGGATCCATCCGGCCAGTCAAAGGACTGCGTAGACGTGAAACTGACGCCGTCCACCGTGATTGGCATTCCATTTGGAAACGTGGAGATGGTCACGCGCGACAAGGGCTGGCCGTAAAGACGCCGGACGTTGGTAATGTCTCCTGGAGAGAGACCGGTTGCCTCGCCTATGGGGATGCCGGCCGGAATTGTTTCGAGCGTCGGTTTTCCCACGCGCGAAAAGGCATAGGCGTAGTAGTGCATCACCGAAGCAAAATCATAGGGGCCCGCGTCCTGCGAATCCGTTTGGATGTCGAAGTTGTAAATGCAGGTGGGCGTCACGTTGGCGCCAAGCACCGAAACCCAGCGGCCGCGATCTTTTCGGGTCTGTTCATGCCAGAGTCCGAGTGCATGGCCGATTTCGTGAAGCACGCCGACAGCGCCGCAAGACGCGCCGATATTGGCGAGCTGCTCGCCGCCCTGCATGCCGACGTAGGAATTACAGGTGAATTCGGTGGCCCCGCGCGCGAAGCGGAGAAAGTTCGGTTGATTCGTGTGGTTGACGAACTGGATGCCAGTGGCATTCGACCATTGGCCCATCGCGTCGAGGATGAGCTGCGGCTGAGGAGCGTCGGCGTTGATGACGTAGGGGACTACGGCGCCGGTCCAAAGCTTTGTGGTGGTGGCGATGGCGGAACCGCGGACGATGTCGTCCTCCGTTTCGAAGCGCAGGGGTCCATCGGCGCGGATACAGAGTGTCGGGATTAAGAATAAGAGCCAGGTTCGGCACATAGGCTTCAACTCCTGATGCATGGCAGCGATCTGAGTTTGGCGGATCACGAATCACGATAGCATACGGGTGCTGTGCTGAATACGACCGGGCCGGCCGGGGGGCCGACTGCGGGGCGGGGCACCGCCCTACGAAACTGTTGGGTTCGTAAAAAAGGGAATTACGTACGGAAGTTTGGAGCCGCGGTAGCGACCGCGGGACAGCCACGCCCGGTGAGCGGGATGGAGCTTTCTGGAATAACGTCTATCCCGCAAGAAATTGGCCCTGAATCAGTGGAGCAGCCGGCCAGACGCAGTCATTCAGCGCCAATCACAAAATCAAGCTCGGGCAGCGGCCTCACCCGCCTCACCATCCTCCTTCCAGCCGACGATCTCGTGTCGTAGGATGAACCATATGGGCCGATGTTTGGCGATCGTGTTTCTCGCAGCCGCCGCCAGCGCGCAGTCCCCGGTCAGCTACATCCGCCAGATCCGCCCCCTGCTCGGCGAGAAATGCGGCGCCTGCCACTCGGCCGATTCCCGCACCAGCGGATTTTCCATTTCCAGCTTCACGTCGCTAATCAAGGGCGGCAATAAGGACGGAGCCGCGATCATTCCCGGCAAGCCCGCCGACAGCCCGCTGATCCAGCGCGTTCGGGGATTGCGCGAGCCACGCATGCCGCGCGGGCGCGAGCCGCTTAGCGATCTGGAAATCGGCATGCTCGAAGCGTGGATCAAAACAGGAGCCGTGGAAGACATATCCGCTCTCCCCGCCGCCCCACACCAGGAGCCGCTGCTCAATCAGTTGCTCTTCGCCGAGAACAGCGAACAGGTTCTGAAGCTGCGCCGCGCCGTCCGCCTCGCGCTGGTCCCCGTGCCTCCCGGCCCGCCGCCAAACTCTCACCCCGTGGATGCATTCGTCGCACAAAAATGGAAACAGGGCGAGCGGCCGCCTCCGCTGTGCGATGACTCCACCTTCCTGCGCCGCGTTTATCTTGATCAAATCGGCGTCATTCCAACCGCCGAGGAAGCCCGCC
>JAYTVY010000401.1:0-3439 GCA_043743755.1 Bryobacterales bacterium
TGGCGCCCGACTCTTCGAACAAGTGGGTGGCCCCGGGCACGATCTGGATCTGCTTGCGCTTAGTTCCGAGCCGCCGGAACGCCATCTGGTTGAGTTCGACGATGCCCGCATCATTGCCGCCGACAATGAGGAGCGTCGGCGCTTGCACTAGAGCCAGTTCGGGTTCAGCGAGATCCGGCCGGCCCCCGCGCGACACCACTGCATGGATATCGCGGCGCTTGGCCGCCGCCACCAGCGCCGCGGCTGCGCCAGTGCTGGCTCCGAAGTAGCCGACGGGCAATTCGCTCTTCAGCCAGTCCGTTGCCGCGATCAGGCGATCCGCGAGAAAAGGGATATCGAACCTCAATGCGGCGTCTTCTTCGGTTGTCAACAAATCCATGAGCAGCGTGCCCAGTCCGGCTTCCTGCAGGATCTGAGCAACGAAACGATTGCGGGGGCTGTGGCGGCTGCTTCCGCTTCCGTGAGCAAACACGACAGTGCCGCGAGCGTGCGGAGGCAGAATCAGATCGCCTTCCATGCCGGCTGGTGAAATGGTTACGAGCATCCATGGGCAGCTTAGCAGCCCGTCAGGAGCTCCGTGGAATCGCGAGCGGTGGGTGGCCGGGACCGGCGCCTCCGGCGCTTAATTTGGAGCAATTTCCTCCTATCCCGCCAACAAAATGTCGCGCGAACAACGCATCGGCCAGCTTTGCCTAGTTCTCTCTTGACTTAGCATGGTAGAAAGTGTAAAAAGGATGAAACCTCTTGCTTCGGGAAGGCACCACGTCCGGTTTGGGTCCATGGGATTTACCCATCGGGGTTGCTGCCAGGTGAGGTCCGCTTAGACTGCTTAAAAGGGGAAACAATCCATGCACAGTCAGATTCGGTACGGCCAGTGGCTACTGGTCCTGCTCGTTGCTTTTCTCATGCTTCCGGCGGCCCTGCTTGCGCAGGAGGCCACTGGCCGCATCATCGGTGTAGTTTCGGATCCGTCGGGATCGGTGATCCCGAAGGCTAGGGTGACGGTAACCAACGTTGCCACCGGCGTAACCACCGAAGCCACGACGACTGATGACGGTGGCTATCAAGTTCTGTCCCTGCCGACCGGCTCTTACAAAGTTACAGCGGAAGCCGCGGGCTTCCGCAAGTCGGTAACCAGTGAACAGAAGCTGGACATTGACCGCGCGCTCAAAGTGGACATTAAGCTCGAGGTCGGGTCAACCACCGAGACTGTGCAAGTGGAGGGGACGGCTAGCGGTGTTGAGACGGTGACCGCGATGCTTAGCTCGGTGGTAACCGGGAACCAGATCCATACTGCGCCGCTCAACGGCCGCAATGCGATGGATCTCGCTACGCTGCTGCCCGGCGTGATACCCGCCGTGACTGCACCGGCCACTACGGCCGGCGGAACCGGCTTCAGTATCGCCGGCGCGCGAACGGATTCAATCACTTTCCTGTTGGACGGCGGCCTGAACAGCAACCTGCTGAACAACGGCCTGGTTCTGAACCCGAATCCGGATGCGATTGAGGAGTTCCGCATTCTGACCAGCAACTACAGCGCGGAATATGGCCGCAACGCGGGTGGCATCGTTAGTGTGATCACACGCTCCGGAAGCAACGATTACCATGGCGCGCTTTATGATTACGTGCGCAACTCATACTTCAATGCGAATTCATTCTTCAACAACGAGCAAGGTCTGCCCCGCGATACCCTGAAGCGCAACCAGTTCGGAGTGGTGGTGGGAGGGCCCATCAGCATTCCAAAAATCATCAATGGCCGGAACAGGATGTTCTTCATGATGGCCTATCAGGGCCAGCGGTTATCGCAGTTGCAGACAAACAGCAGCAAAGTATTTGTCTACACGCCCGCCGAATTGAACGGCGACTTCTCGCACTCGAACTCGAGCGGCACGGGACCCGATGCCAAAGTGGCGAGCTTCCTGAACAAGTATCCGTTCTTCCAGCCGAATCCGGCTCTGGCGGCGCAGGGAATCATCGATCCCTCAAAGATCAATCCGATCGCGGCCAATTACATAAAAGCAGGCCTGATCCCGACTTCGCCCACGGGTTTTACGTTCGCGCAAGGCATATTTAAGGATGATCGCGATGAGTTGACGGAAAAGCTCGACTTCGTCATCACCCAGAATGACCACTTGTCGTTCACGATGGGCTCCAACCGCAACCCACTAATAAATCCCTTCGCCTTCGCCAATGTCGGAGGTTACTCGAACGCGACTCTGGCCAACCGGTATCTGGGAAGCGCAAATTATACCAAGACGTTTTCGCCCACTCTGATTAACGAGCTCCGCTTCACCGCGCAGCGGAATCACGTGTTGCAGGCGGTGCCCGTTGGCAAAGCGCCCAAACCAAGCGAACTCGGTATTGGCATCACTCCCGACGATCCGACGGGGCCTCCCATTCTGGGGTTCACCAGCGCGAGCGTGGGATTCAGCCCGCAGGGCCCGACCGCGCTGATCGATAACACCTACACCTGGAGCGATCAACTGACCTGGATCAAGGGCCGCCACGGCTTGAAGACGGGCTTCAGCTATACGCCTTACCAGAACAACACCGCCTACGACTTTTACGTTAACGGTGAATTCTTCTTCTATGGAACCGGAGGCGGCAGTTTTTCACAGAACGACCGCGCCGACTTCCTGTTGGGCTTGCCTGACGAGTTCTTGCAGTTCCCCAGGGCCCCCAGCAATATCCGCAGTCACAACATCGCCTGGTTCGTCCAGGACGAATGGAGGGTGCGCCGGAACCTGACGCTCACGCTCGGTATTCGGTATGAATACAGTTCGCCGAAGCTCGACACGCAGGGCCGCTCCTTCTCGGCGATCCTCGGACGTCAGTCCACGGTGTTCCCCAACGCGCCGCTCGGTTTGGTGTTCCCTGGAGATGCAAACACGCCAGTGGGCGCCAACTTCCCGGACAGAAATGATTGGGCGCCCCGTTTCGGTTTTGCTTGGGATCCCAAGGGGAACGGCAAGATGAGCATTCGCGGTGGATGGGGGATGTTTTACGACATCCTCAAGGGAGAGGACAACCTCCAGTTCAACGGGCAGGCGCCCTTCTTCGGCACCGCCGACCTGTTCTTCGATCCCCTGAGCAAAAATCCGACCGGCCCCACTAATTACCTGAGCCAGCCGTTTGTAGCGACGGGCATCCCTAATTCCTTCCCTTCGAAGCCGCCTGCTAAGAACATCAACTTCGCCGATGAGGGGTTCACTCCCGGTTTCGGCGCGGGCGGTGTTTACTTTGTGGACCCGCACCTGCGCACCCCCTACGCGTTCCAGTACAACCTCAGCGTGCAGCGTGAACTCTTCCAAAACACCACTTTGGAGGTGTCGTACATCGGATCCACTTCGCACAAGCTGACCGCACTCACTGAAGGCAACCCCTTCGTACTCGGCACTAAGACCAGACTGTTCAACGCTCAGCCGGGCGTTGCGGCGGG
>JAYTVY010000402.1:0-5475 GCA_043743755.1 Bryobacterales bacterium
GGCAAAGTTCACGTTGTCGAGGGCCGCGCCGCCGCTCAGGAGACCAAAAACGCCGGGAGCGGTTTGATCAAACGCGGCGGAGGTGTAGCGGCCGAAGAAGGACGACTTCTCATTGATGAAGTAGTCGATGCGCGTATCCCATTGCTCGCTATTGAACGACTGGCTGCCGGTACCCACATAGTTGTTGCGGAAGGTGGCGCCATTGTTCCCGGGAGCATTTGGCCCGGGCAAGAACTTGAGGATATTCAGTGCTTGCGGGCTAATCCGGTTCACGGGAATCGAGTTGAGGATGCCGTTGGTCTGGAACGCCCGGCGACCAGCCCCAGTCTTGGGATCGCCGGTCAGCGGATCGAATATCATGTTCTGGCGGATGGCCACGGCATTCCCCGCCGTGGTCAGAGCACATCCGGCCTGGGAGGGATCCGCAGCGCACTTGGCGTCGCTGAGACCGGGCGTCGTAATGTCGCCCAGGTATTCACTGAAATTACCGTTGCGCGCATTCGCGGTCGGCACTGAAGTCTTTGCTGAGGAACCGAAGCGCTGCCGCAAGATTTGCGCGTCACCGAAGAAAAACAGCTTGTCCTTCTTAATGGGGCCGCCGATGGATCCCCCGAACTGATTGCGCTTTACCGCGGGGACGCTACCGCTGTTCTCGGTGAACGGGTTGCGCGCATAGTCTTGGAACCCGGGCGAGTTGTTGCGCAAATACTCGAACGCCGTGCCATGGAGGGCGTTGGTACCCGATTTGGTTGAAGCGATACCGATGCCGGCTCCGGCGTACCCGAACTCCGCATCGTAGTTCTGACTCGCGATCTTGGCTTCGTTGAGGCCGTCCAGATTTGGATTGATCACAATGATGCCCAGGATCGGCGACTGATTCTCGGTTCCATCCAACTGGAAGCCGGTGCCGCTGAAGTGCTGTCCGTTGACCTGAATCTGTATGCTGCCCTGCGGATTTTCGCTGGAAGCGTGTTGCCAGTTCAGCTTGCTGGTGCCCGGAGTGAGCAGCTCATACGATTGAAACTGCCGATTGATGTTCGGGAGATCGGTGAGTTGCTGCGACGTGAAGGTGGTGGCCACGTCGGCGCGATCCGCCTGCAGGAGCGGGGCCGATGCCGTCACTTCCACCGCTTGGGTTACGTCTCCAACCGTTAAGCCGAGGTCCACGCGAGCCGATTGATCGACGTTGACGATCACATCCTTGGTAGCGGCCTTGCGAAACCCTTGAGCTTCCACCTCGACCGTGTACGTGCCGGGAATCAACTGCCCTTTGTTGTAGTTCCCCTGGTCATTGGTGGTCAGCTCAAACTTGGTGCTCTTGTTCTGGTCCGTAATCGTGACCTTTGCGTTCGGGATGGCCCCGCCGCTGGCGTCGGTTACGGTCCCGTAGATGCTCCCGTAGACTTGCTGGCCGAGGCCGTTGACTGCCATGAAGGCGGCCAAACATACGGCTAGCAGAATGAACTGGATTCTGGCGGATGGCTTAAACATTCGGTTTCTTCTCCTTGGAAGAATCTGTAACTACCTGATTCGTTTGAATACAAGGCTCGCGAGTCGAGCTAAACCCCTACAGCTTCGGTGATTATGAACCCTTTTTTACAAGACGTGAAGTATAAGAACGTTTGATACTGTTAACGGATCTAAAGCCAGCGCTTGCAATTGATTCTGGATGTTGTTACCCTTCTGTTAATGTCGGTTACAGGGGCTGTATTGACGGAACGGGAGGAGAACCTCCGTCAAGTGGATCGTCTGATCCAAAGCAACATCCTGCACGGATCCGAATCCCTCTGCAAGCTTTTGCGATACCTGGCCGAGCAAACCATCGATCACCCGGGATCTCAAGTCAAGGAATACCAGATCGCCACCGAAGTGTTCGGACGTCCCCAGCATTTCGATCCGCGCCTCGATTCCACCGTCCGGGTCCAAACCGGGCGTTTGCGCTCCAAGCTTTCGGAATACTATGGCGCCGCCGGCGCCGATGACGCCGTGGTGATCGAGATCCCCAAGGGATCGTACGCCGTCCATTTCCATCGCCGCCCTGGCGTCCTGGTGGAAGCGCCTCTGGCCGCTCCGCCGCCCGAACGCGGATCGAGTGAACGGAGTCCCGAGGAAATCCCGCAGGGGCTGGTAACCCGGATGTGGCGGACCGCCGCGCTGGTTGTGGCCGCGCTGTTGTTGGCCGCTGTCGCCGGTCTGCTTTTTCAGGGGTCCAGCAGGCTCAGCGGCGCGCCCGCGTCCACCCCGGAATCGAGAACCTTCCAGGCTTTCTGGAAACACTTCGTTGACGTCCCGGACCAGCCCTGGGTGGTCTTCAGCAACGCCGAGTTCGTGGGCCGGCCGGAATCGGGAATGCGCTACTTCGTCGCGGGCGATCCGAAGGATAAGATTCTGGATCATTACACTGGAGTCGGCGAGGTGCTCGCCGTTCACGAGTTGGACCGCGTTTTTCAAACTCTGCATCACGGCCTGCGCGTCAAGCGCGGTCATCTGTTGTCGCTGGACGATGCCAAGAACAACAACCTGATCTTTCTGGGATCTCCGTCCGAGAATCTGACATTGCGGGACATTCCCGGCACCCAGGAGTTCCTGTTCCAGCGCTCCGCCCTCCTCGCCCGCGAAGACGACCTCGCCATTGTGAACATCCACCCGCGCAGCGGCGAGCAGACCATGTTCTTCGCTTCGCCCAGCATGCCCCTCAGCGAGGATTATGCCGTGATCGCGCTGGCCTCCGGATTGAACCAGTCCCGCTGGCAGATGATTCTGGCGGGCACCACCACCATCGGAACGCAAGCCGCCGTCGAGTACGTTAGCCGCGCATCGAATCTTGACAGCCTGCTCCCCCGCATAGGCCGCGAGGTGCCGTCTTTCGAAGCCGTGCTCCACGTGAAAGTCCGCAGCGGCGTCCCGGTGGAGAGCGAAATCGTGGCCCTCCACGTCCGCACCGACACCAAACCCTGACCTACTTCCCCAGCTGCTTCCTCACCAGTTCCAGATACCGGCGCGCTTGCGCATGTTCCGGATCCACCCGCAGCGCCCGCAGAAACATCGCTTCCGCTTCCTTCAACTCCCCCGCTCGCGCATACACCGTCCCTGTATTGGTCAGCAAATCGGCATTCTCGGGCGCCATCTCCACCGCCTCTCGAAACACCGCGATTGCCTCCGCCAGCTTCGCTTCAGCCGCTAGCGCCTTGCCGTGCTCCTGCAGCGCCCCCACAAGTTTCCCGCGCGCGGCCGCATCCCCGGGATTCGCTCTCACCACCGCGCGCAAATGCCCCGCCGCATCCTCAAACTTGCCCTGAGCCAGCAGCGCGTTCGCCAGATTGTAATGCGCATCCGGATAGTCCGGCCGGATCTTCAATGCTTCCTCGAAATGCCGCGCGGCTTCGTCCAGCTTTCCCGCCGCTTGCAGCGCCGCTCCCAGGCCGTTGTGCACGGTGGCGTCCGCCGGCGCCGCTTTTAAAGCCTCGCCAAAGAACCGGATCGCCTCCTCGAACTTCCCCTGTGAACCCAGCGCTGCGCCCAGATTATAGTTCGCCGAAAAATCCGCCGGATCCTTGCGAAGCTTCGCGCGCATCAGCGCTTCCTGCAGCAGCACTCGCCCCGCATCGCCGGTTTCATTGCGCGGCAGCACCTGCAGCCACAGGTGCGCCATCTCGTCCGATGCCCGGTTCCCCGCCCTTATCCTCCGCGGCGGCCGGTTCGGATTCGCCGGATTGTTCGCGGAATTGTCGTACGTGTAGCGCATCGAAACCAGCGTCCCCTTCGGCAGAAACACCGGCTTCGAATATCGATACACAGCCTGCCAGTTCAGATCCCAATGCTTGATCCAGATCAGCCACTGCTTCACTCCATTGGGCAGCGTGGCGAAACCTTGCAGCTCCTTGCCCAGATAATGCGCGTGCGGATACACCGCCAATACATCCACATCCGCCGGAAGCGTGAAATCGTCTTTCACCGGAAAACTCTCCGCGCCCGCCGGAATATCCAGCGCCTTGTCGTTCTCCAGTTGCAACAGCATCGGATGATGCGCGGGCGGCGTATCGGTGAAGTAGAGTCCCAGCTCCGGCCGTACATCCTCCGCCTTGCCCGAAGGCTGCAGGTGCATGTTCAGCACCAGATCCGTGCCGCGATCGACGCGCCACGCCATGCCTTCCGGCTCCACAAACGGCGTTGTGCCGGGCTTCCAGAAGAGGAAATAGCCGTCGGGATCGAAGGCCTCGGAAGCGATCTTCAATTCCATTCCCGGAAATCCCGGTTCGCCGTCCGCGCCATCCAGCCCGCGCGAAGTCCGGTCCCGGTCAATCAGAATATTCGCGTGATGCACTATTTTCGGATTTCCCGGACGCACCTCTACCGCCCGGACGTAGCGCGGGCTTTCCCCGGGAACCGGGAAAATGAAATTGCGGTATACATCCGTGCCCCCGGAACGCAGCGAGTACGCGCGCGGCATTTTGAGAATCAGATCGGGCTTCCCCAGCTGCCACCCCTCGGAAAACTTCGGCGGCCGCGGCAAATCCGCTGCATCCCCCTCCGGCGCGCCGCGCGCCACCCACTGGGCTATCAACGCGATCTGCCGGTCTGAAAGCCTGCGACCCCCGTCGAAATTTCCGAAGCCGGGCTCCGGCAGCCACGGCGGCATGAAGCGCGATTTCGTGACGGTCACAATCTGGCCGGCGTGCTTCTTTACATCCGTATAGCCGAGCAGACTGAAGGGCGCCGATTCTCCCGGCCGGTGGCACGGCGAGCAATACGAGAAGACCAGGGGCGCGATATCTTTGTTAAAAGTCGGCTGGGCTGGGTTGAAAGTCGGCTGCGCCGACAGCATCGCCCCCGGAAAGAGCAAAATGAGAACGCGCCCGGCGTTCATGGCAGATCGGAAATGTAGCAGCCGACGGCGCTGGTCTGGTCCCGCGCAACCGGCCTGCCCGCGGCTATCGCCGCCAGCGCTTTTTCCAGATCGTGCGTGCTTGCCTGCGCTCGCGATTTTCCGAAACCGGCCACCCGGTCGTCGATGCGGCCGTGATACACCAGCTTCGCCCCCGGCGCGAAAATCGCCACTTCCGGCGTCACTCGCACTTGGGCAAGTTTCACCAGCTCTTTCTTCGGATCGCGCAGCGGTTCACCCGGGAATCCGTACTCGGCAACGTGCTTCCGAATGTGCTCAGGCGACTCGGATGCATCGGGATAAACCATCCAGAACCGAACATTTTGCGCCGAAAACTCGCGCGAGATGCGCTGGATCTCAGGCGCATACCGATTCGAAATCGGACAATCGGTGCGCACGAACACCAGCACCGTGATATCCGCCTTGAATGGATCCACCGGCCGCCCGTCCATGCCCATCCCCATCAGCGCACCGAGCAGCAGCAACACCACGCCCGATTCTCCCACAGTATCCGTCCTACTTCCCCTTCTTCAAGCGGTTCGCCAGCTCCGCCTCGGCCTTCTCCTTTACTCTGGCCCCTTCCGCAAACG
>JAYTVY010000403.1:0-3947 GCA_043743755.1 Bryobacterales bacterium
CTCAACGCCGGCATGGACGCGTATATCTCCAAGCCGATCGAGTGCTCGGAATTAGTCGCCATGGTAGCGAAGGTGGGTACCCCTCAGGCGCCCATCTCCAATTAGCTGTGGCCATGCGTCACAAGATACAATAGAAACCGGCGCATGGCGAACTCCTGGCTCCCCTTTGCGGCGCTTCCCAAGTTCACCATGACCACCGCGTTCGACATTCTGATTGTCGCCATCCTCATTTATCAATTCATTCTGATCGTGCGTGGCCGCCGCGCCGCGCACATCCTGGCGGGCGTTGGCATTCTGGCCCTGGTGTATGTCGGCTCCATCTGGCTGCGCCTGGAGCTGCTTCGCACCATTCTCGCGACCCTGGCCCCTTACACCGCGATCGCGTTAATCGTGATGTTCCAGAGTGAGCTGCGCCGCATCATGGCGCGCCTGGGACGCCGGCCATTCTTCGGCATCAGCCGCCTGGAGCGCCGCGAAGTGGCCGATGAAATCCTGCTCGCGCTCCCTCGTCTCTCGCAGCAGCGGATCGGCGCGCTGATCGTGGTGGAGCGCAAGATAGGATTGAAAACCTTCATCGAAAGCGGCGTCTCCATCGACGCCCTGATTTCGCGCGATCTCTTGTGCGCGATTTTCCAGCCCGGCGGAGCGCTGCATGATGGCGCCGTGATTGTGCAGGGCGACCGCATCGCCGCCGGCGCCTGCTTTCTCCCGCTCACCACCAATCCAGCCCTGCTTACCGAACTCGGCACGCGCCACCGCGCCGCCATCGGCATCACCGAGGAAACCGATTGCCTCGCGCTCGTGGTGTCCGAGGCCACCGGGCGAATCTCGGTCGCCGATTTCGGCGAAATCGAGCTCGATGTCCCGCTGCAGCGCATAGAACAGAAGCTGACCGGCCGCGCTACCCGGCGAGAGACCCGTCCCCTGCCCGCGCCGGCGGCTCCCGAATCCGCGGCCGAAGGCTCGCCTCTCGAAGGATCGAGCATACATCGGCCATGAAGCTGCTTACGCGCAATTTTGGCTGGAAGCTGCTTTCGCTCGGCCTTGCCGTGGTGTTGTGGATGGCGGTTGCGCATGAACCCGAGCTGGCCACGTCCATATCGGTCCCCATCGAATTCAAAAACCTCCGCGAGGACCTCGATATCAGCTCGGACGTTCCGGACCGGGTCCATATCGAAGTTCGCGGCCCTTCCGGCCGCCTCACGCGCGACCAGCTTGCCGACGTTGCCGTACTGCTGGATATGTCCGACGTTCAGCGCGGCGAGCGGACCTTCACCATCCGAAAAGCGAATGTCAAACTTCCCGCGGGCGTCGAGTTTTATCGCGCCGTGCCTTCGCAAGTGAGTCTGGTCTTTGACCAGCTCACCAGCCGTGTGGTTCCCGTGCAGCCGCGCTTCGGGAAAGAGCCGCCCGCTGGATACCGCGTGCAAAGCTTTGAGGCGGACCCCGTGCGGGTGCGCATTCGCGGGCCCGAGGATCGCGTGAACCGTATCGACCACGTCACCACCGACCCTGTCGATCTCAGCGGAATCGTCAGCAAGGCCGATGTCCGCGCGCATGTTCATATCGGCGATTCGCAAGTGCGCCTGGATGAGCCCACCGGCCAGATTACCGTGCATGTATCGCTTCAAAAAACTCCGCCGCGGGTTCTTCCATAGATGGCGCGCCAGCTATTCGGCACGGACGGAATCCGGGGCGTGGCGGGAGAGTATCCTTTGGATCGCGCCACCGCGCGCGCTGTGGGAGCGGCGCTGGGAGCGTGGATAGAGGAAACCGGATCGTCGCATGAGGTTGTGATTGGGATGGACACGCGCGAGTCCGGCTCCTGGCTTGCCGCCGAAGTGGCCGCGGGACTCGCTCCCCACGGCGGACAAGTCCGGTTTGCCGGCGTAACCACTACGCCCGGTATCGCGTTCCTGGCGCGCAAGGGCCCGTTCTCCGCCGGCGTGATGATCTCGGCCTCGCACAATCCGTATCAAGACAACGGCATCAAGATCCTCGGCCACAACGGCTATAAACTTCCCGACGATGAGGAAGAACGGCTGGAGACGCGCATCTTCGAACAGCTCCGCCAACCCGCCTCGGCGCCCGCGCCGGAGCTGCGCATCGATGCAGGACTCGACCACGCTTACATTGAGCACCTCGCGGCCACCGTGTCCCGCGATCTCAGTGGGCTCCGCCTGGTTGTGGATTGCGCCAACGGCGGCGCGAGCCACCTGGCGCCGAAACTATTCGAGCGTTTAGGCGCGCACGTCCATCCCATCGGTTCATCGCCCAATGGACGGAACATTAACCTCGATTCCGGCTCGCTGCACCTGGAACTCTTGCAAGCCGCCGTTCTCGAACAAAAAGCGGACGCCGGCGTAGCCTTCGATGGGGACGCCGACCGCGCGCTGTTCGTCGCCCCGTCCGGCCGCCTGATCGATGGCGATGCCGTGCTGTTGATCGCCGCCCGCGATCTGATGGCCCAGAACCGCCTCAACGGCCGCGACGGCAAACCCGTGGTGGTGGCCACCGTGATGTCCAATCTTGGCCTGGAACGCGCACTGAGCGCGCACGGCATCCGCCTCGCCCGCACCCCCGTCGGCGACAAATACGTGCTCGATGAAATGCTCAAAGCCGGCGCGGTCCTTGGTGGCGAGCAGTCGGGCCACATCATTTTCCTCGATTACGCCACCACTGGCGACGGCATGCTCACCGCCCTTCGTGTTTTCGAGATCGCCCGCAAGACCGGCCAGACTTTGGACCAGCTGGCCGCCGAAATGAAAGTCTACCCGCAGCGCCTCGTCAACGTGCGCGTCCGCGAGCGCAAACCGCTGGAAGACTTGCCTGCCGTGCGCGAGCAAATCCGAGCCGCTGAAACCGCTTTCGGCGAAACCGGCCGCGTCCTGGTCCGCTTCTCCGGCACCGAACCCCTGGCCCGCGTCATGGTAGAAGGCCCAGACCAGTCCCAAGTAGACGATTACGCCACCCGCATCGCAACCCAAATCAAACAGGACCTAGGATAACCGGATGGTTTCGTACGGCGGGGCCCCTGCCCCGCAGCCAGCCCCCCGGCTGGCTCCCCGCAATCAGAGAATTCCCCCCCACCCCGCACACTAAATCCGTGGCCTTCTATCGCCGGCGCCTCCCTCACTTCCATTACACCGGCCAGCCGACCTTCATCACCTGGAGTCTCCACAGCAGCTTCCCCCCAGATCGCGCTTTCCCCAAAGCTACGGTAACATCCGGCGAAGCATTCGCCGCCGCGGACCGTTTGCTCGAGGAGACACGAACCGGATCGGCGTACCTGCGCCAACCGAAAATCGCCGGCATGGTGGTGGAAGCCATCCACTACAACGACGATGTCCTTAGCCACTATTCACTACACTCTTACGCCGTGATGCCGAACCACGTGCACATCTTGATAACGCCTTTCGTTCCACTCCCCAAGTTAACCAAGTCGCTCAAAAGCATCACCGCAAAAAGAGCAAACGAGATGTTGATGCGGACAGGCAGGCCGTTCTGGCAAGAGGAGAGCTATGATCGCCTGATTCGGGACGGCCAGGAATTCCTGCGGATCCAAAGGTATATCGAGTGGAACCCGGTGCGCGCCGGCTTGGTGAGCGAAACCCGCGACTATCCCTGGTCTAGCGTGGGCGCGGCCGGGGGGCCGCGTGCGGGCCAGGGGCCCGCCGTACAACCAACAACCACCAACCACCGTGAGGCCCTAAATTCTATGCAAAAAACGAAAGTCAACGTGCGCGTCCGCGAGCGCAAACCGCTGGAAGACTTGCCCGCCGTGCGCGAGCTAATCCGCGCCGCTGAAACCGCTTTCGGCGACACCGGCCGCGTCATGGTAGAAGGCCCAGACCAGTCCCAAGTAGACGACTACGCTACCCGCATCGCAACCCAAATCAAACAGGACCTAGTAGGATAACCTGGACGGTTTCGTACGGCGGGGCCCC
>JAYTVY010000404.1:0-2058 GCA_043743755.1 Bryobacterales bacterium
GTGCTGGGGACCCATATTGAGGGTCATGACCCGGTGGCTGGCCCCGCCGCGATCGGTTTCGGGTTGGGCCAGGATGGTGTCGGTATGTGTCTTAAGCTCTTCCATCGCCTGACTCTATTCGTTCTGGTAACTGTACTTGTGGCCGTGCACCGGATAATCCTTGCGGAGGGGGTGGCCTTCCCAGTCCGTGGGCATCAGGATGCGCCGCAGGTTGGGATGATTTCGGAAGCGGATGCCGAACATGTCGAATATTTCGCGCTCGTACCAGTCCGCGGATCGCCAGACGCCAGTGACGGAATCGAGTTCGGCGGACGCCTCGGCCACGCGGCACTTCAGGCGCAGACGCTCGCCCTTCGCGGGCGCTTCCACCGGCAAGACGTGCAACAGATACACCACCTCGAATCGCGGATCGGCCGGATGCCAGTCCACCGCGGTGATTCCGCTCAGGCGGTTGAAGCCTCGCTGCTTGAGATGCCGGCACGTCTCGACGATTCGGGCTGGATCGATAAACACAGTCGCAGCGCCATGCTCGACATGGCCGCCAGTCACAGCGCCGGGCAGAGCTTCTTCGAGGGCCGTCACGACGACATGGGAGTTCAGTTGATCGGGGATCATTATCGATTCACGGTCTCTAACACTTCGGGAACGGCGCCTGCCGGTTCAATTTGGATAGCAGGCTCGGCGGACCAATCGAGCACGCCCTTCTTCCAGATATAGAAGAACCCGGCGAGCACCAGCGCGATGAACAGCAGCATTTCGACGAAGGCGAACATCTTCAGCTCGCGGTACACCACCACCCACGGATACAAGAACACGGCTTCGATATCGAACAGGATGAAGACAATGGCCACCAGATAGAATTTCACGCTGAAACGTTCGCGAGCGCTGCCGGTTGGGACGATGCCGCATTCATACGGAGAATCCTTGACCTTGTCGCGAACCTTCTTCCCCAGCAGGAAAGAGGTGGATACCAGACCGGCGGCCACCGCTATCGCGATCGCAATCTGCACAAGAACGGGGAAGTAAGACTCGGCGTAGGTTGTCGGCACCTACCTTTGACTATAATGATGAGCGAAACAGAGTGTCAAACGCGATCGAGATCACGGTGAACGGCGAATCGCGCCAGGTTTCGTCCGGCACCACCATAGCAAGCCTGCTGGCCACACTGGAAATCGATGGCGAGCGGGTGGCGGTGGAGTTGAACCGGCGGATTATCCGGCGTCCGGATTGGCCATTCACGGAAGTGACTGCGTCCGCGGAACTCGAGATTGTGCACTTTGTGGGCGGCGGTTGATTCAAGATTTCCTGATGCTGCGACCCGATACGCCCGCCGAGCTTGCCGCCGCGCTTGGATCCAGCCAGGGGACTGTGGCGCTGGGGGGCAATCAAACGAAGGCTCTCATGGCGGGCCCTCGGACAGCGGCAGACGTTGAGATTTCGACCACAAGGCTGGATCGCGTGCTCAAGTATGAGCCGGCGGATCTCACGATCTCGGTGGAAGCGGGGATGCTCTACCGCGATCTGACCACTCTGCTGGCGCAGAACCGGCAGATGATTCCGCTGGATCCGCCGTTCGCCGGCACGGCGACGGTGGGCGGGATTCTGGGAGCGAACACCAGCGGGCCGCGGCGGAGGCTTTACGGGAGCGCTCGCGACATGGTGATCGGGATGACGTTCGCCACGCTGGAAGGCAAGCTGGTGCAGACCGGGGGCATGGTGGTGAAGAACGTAGCCGGGCTGGACATGGCCAAGATGCTGATCGGATCATTCGGCACACTGGCGGCGATCGCGACGGTGAATTTCAAGCTGACGCCGATGCCGCAGGCCACGCGCACGTTCGTGCGGCGATTCCGGCGCAGCGACGAATCCATGGCGGCGCGGGACGCCATTCTGAAGAGCGTGCTGCAGCCGGCGGCGCTGGATCTGGTGAACACGGGCGATGGCTTTCAGTTGATAGCGCAGGCGTCCGGCAACGAAGCGGTTCTGGACCGGTGGTCGCGAGAATTACCCTCCGCGCAAGCGATCCAGGGCGAAGACGAGGAGCGCCTGTGGTCCGGC
>JAYTVY010000405.1:0-7376 GCA_043743755.1 Bryobacterales bacterium
CGTCCAGATTCCCGATCTTCGCGCGTTTGGCGCCCAGCACGTCGATCCAGAAACGCGCCTGTCCCTCGGGGTCCTTCGAGTTCAGATGAAGGTGCCCCATCGCGACGCCGGAATCGCAGGGTGCGGCCAGCTGCGCGCGTAGCGGAGCATACACGCAAGCAAACAGGAACAGTGCTGCGGCAATCTTCATAAGGTTTCCGAGCTTTCAGAGTAGCGCACCATGTATAATCACTTGAATCACGGCAAATACAGGAGGCCATCATGGCGGAAGAGTCCAGCGCTTCAGGCAGCAGTCTGGTGGGGATGTTGAATGTGTTCGTCGATCCGGGCACCACCGCGAGGTACGCCACCAGACCGGGTTTCTGGCTCTGGCCGGCGCTGACCCTGGTGATCGGATTCATGGTGTTCGCCTATCTCATGGCGCCCTTCAACGCGCAACTGGGCGAGGCTAAGCTTCTGGAACAGGCGCAGACCCAGAGTATGCCGGCCGATCGCCTGGAAACAGGACGCAAGATCACCCACATTATTGGGTATGTCCTGATCTTCGTCATTCCTGTCTTCGTGATCCTCTTCTCCATGCTGTTCGCGTGGCTGATTAACGTGATGCTGTCCATGCTGGCCGCCAAAGGCCGGTTCCGCGATACCTTCGGAATGCTGCTGGCCTGTGGTTTGATTCCTTTCTTGCAATACGCCGCCGGCTATGTAGAGATGCGCGCCAAGGGAGATCCCATCACCACCCAGGAGCAGATGCAGCCGCCGTTCGGCCTCGACATTTTCCTGCAGGGTCTGCACGGCGTTCCGCTGGCGTTTGTGCACTACTTTTCAATCTTCCAGATCTGGTATCTGGTGGTGCTGACCTTCGGGATTGCCGCGTTGTACAAGATCCCCAAAGGCAAAGCCTTCGCGGCTATTACGCCGGCGTGGGTCATCCCGCTGATCTTCGCCCTGATCGGCGGCGTGTTCAACAAGAGTTAAGGCAGTACCGGGCTCACTACATTCCAGACGCGCTGGGCGACAGCGGCTTCATCGCCGTCGCCGTCGATCAGCCGGAAGCGCGCCGGCTCGGTTTGAGCCAGCGTGTGATAGCCGGCGCGGGCCTTCTGGTGAAACTCAAGCGACTGCTCGTCAATGCGGCTTTCGCTGAGTCCGGTGCGCACCCGGTTGCGCCGGTGCGCTCGGGCGAGGCCGGTGGCTTCGTCGATATCGATGCATAAGGTGAGATCGGGAACAAGACCCTGGCACGCGATGCGATTCACTTCGCGCACCATGTGTTCACCGAGTCCGCGCGCGGCGCCCTGGTAGGCCAGCGTGGAATCGGTGAAGCGATCCGACACCACGATCTGCCCGGCATCCAGCGCGGGCAGGATGGCTTCTTCCACGTTCTGAGCGCGCGCGGCGAACATCAGCAGCAACTCGCTGCGAGCGCACAATTCCTGATTGGCGGCATCCAGCAGAATGGCGCGGATCTGCTGTCCGATGCGCGTGCCGCCTGGCTCTGCATTGTGCAGCACTGGATAGCCCAGGGCGCGCAGACGCTCCACCAGAAGGCGCACCTGCGTGGACTTGCCGCTGCCGTCGGGTCCTTCGAAGGTGACAAAAAGTCCGCGCCTGGCTTGCATAACTCAGCGTCCCGCCGCCCGCTTAATCGTAGACATAGTGCAGGACCAGTTTCAGGTCCTCCCAGGCGTCTTTCTTGGCGTTCTGATTGTAAGGGCGCAGCAAGTACGACGGGTGAAAGGTCACCATCACCGGGATGTCGCGCCACTTGTGCCATTTTCCGCGCAAGCGCGTAACTCCGTCCTTGGTGCCGAGGACGGCTTTCGCGGCGGTGGATCCCATCGCGCAGATGGCCTTGGGGCGGATGGCCTCAATCTGGCGGAACAGGAACTGCCCGCAGATCTCCATTTCATCGGGCAGCGGGGTGCGATTTTCGGGCGGGCGGCATTTGACTACATTGCAGATGTAGACGTCGTCGCGAGTGATGGGGATGCCTTCCTTGCGGGCCGTCCCGTCAATCATCTGGGTGAGAAGTTGTCCGGCCCGGCCGACGAACGGCTGCCCTTGCTCGTCCTCGTCGGCCCCTGGGCCTTCGCCTACAAACACCAATTGCGCCTTCGGATTTCCGGAACCGAATACAATCTTGTTCCGGCCCCGGTGCAGGCCGCAACGTCTGCAGTCTCCAATATCATCGCTTATTTTCTGGAGTGTGTCATGAGCCGGAGCGAGAGAAAGTACTACTGGTAAGGTGGGCTGAACGGAAACCGCGGCCACGGGCGCGTTGGGCTGGCGGTACAGATCGCGAACGCCGAGATCCTGATAGTACTCCAGGTATTGGCGCAGCTGATCCTTGTTCATCGGGAAGCGTGCACATCCAGGCGGAGCTTCTGGACCTGATCGAAGATGCGGGCGGCGATCTCGAGCTTGTGCGCTCGCGGGACGGGTACGTTTTCACCCGTGCGCAACACCAGCACCACCTCGTTTTCATCCGCGTCGAAGCCGGTACCTTCTTGATTCACCAGATTGGCCACCACCATGTCGCAATTCTTGGATTCCAGCTTGCGGCGCGCCTCGGCCACCAGGTTTTCAGTCTCGGCCGCGAAGCCGATCAGGATACGGTCGCCCTTGCGCTGGCCTGCTTCGGCCAAGATGTCGGGCGTGGGCTCCAGCTCGAGCGCCATGCGCACGGCAGTCTTTTTCATCTTTTGCCTGGGGATCTGAGCGAGGTGGTAATCGGCTACGGCGGCGGCTTTGATCACGATGGTGGCGTCTTCCAGACGGTCCATGACGGCATCGCGCATTTCGCGGGCGGTAGTGACGCGCACAACCGAGACGCCGGAGGGCTCGGGCAAGTGAACGGGGCCGGAAACCAGGATCACGCGCGCGCCGCGTGCAACGGCGGCCTCAGCCAGCGCGTAGCCCATCTTGCCGCTGGAGCGGTTGGAGACGAAGCGCACCGGATCGAGCGGCTCCTGCGTTGGGCCGGCGGTGATCAGCACGGTTTCACCTTCGAGGTCATGCCGGTGCAGACTCAAACCCGCGACGATATTCGCGATGTGGTCCGGTTCGGCCAGGCGGCCCGGACCGGTAGTGCCGCAAGCCAGCAGTCCTTCGGGAGGCTCAATGATCAGGTGGCCGCGCCGGCGCAGGATGGCGACGTTCTCGCGCGTGGCCGGATGATTCCACATGTTGGTGTTCATGGCGGGCGCCAGGACCACTTGGCCGGTGAACGCGAGGTACAAAGTGCTCAAGAAATCATCGGCGTGCCCGTGCGCGAAACGGGCCATGAGGCCGGCTGTAGCCGGGGCCACCACCAGGACGTCGTTTTCCTGCGCCACGGCGATGTGCTCCACGGCGCTGGCCAGCGTGTCGTCAGGTCCGGTGGAAGAGAACAGATCGGTGATGACTTTGCGTCCGGTGAGAGCGGCGAAAGTGAGAGGCGTGACAAATTCGCGCGCCGATGCCGTCATCACCACTTGTACACGCACACCCAGGTCCATCAAGCGGCGAGCCAGCTCAGCCGACTTGTATGCGGCGATTCCGCCACCTACGCCCAGGACAGCGTGCATACTTCCATCAGGCCTCGGTCAGGCCTATTCGGCGCCCTCAACCGGTTTGACTCCGTCGCGGTTGGAATCCTCATACTTCACCAGCCCGCGCCGCACTTCTTCCATGGAAGCCACGGTGGGCTTCTTGGAAGTGGTGGGCAGGAATGAGCGAGCGCCGTTCTGCAGCTGGCGCGCGCGCTTGGCGGCCACGATGATGAACCGGTACGTGCTCAGCTCCGGATCGTCGGGGATGGCGTACATCGCGTTGTTCTTCAATCTTTCAGCCATGGCGTAAACCTCTACTTTACAAAACTATCTAATATCGGCCGCACTTCCGCTTCCATCCGCCCGCGCCGTTGCCGCTCCGCATTCACAATCGAATCGAGCCGGTCCACCGAATCCGCAATGTCGCGGTTGATCAGAACGTAATCGTATTGCCGGTAGTTGCGGACCTCTTCGGCCGCTCCCTTAAGCCGGCGCTCTATCACCGCTTCGGTATCCACGCTGCGAGCGCGTAATCGTTGTTCCAGAACCAGCCGGGAGGGCGGCAGCACAAAGATGCTGACCGCTTCCGGGAGCGCTATCTTCAATTGTCTCGCACCCTGGACGTCAATGTCGAGCACCAAGTCTTGCCTGGCGGCCAAGGCGCGGTCCAGAAAACCGCGATGGGTGCCATAGTAATTGCCGAAAACCTCGGCGTGTTCGAGGAACTCTCCCTCGCCGACACGGAACTCGAAGTCGTCTCTTTTGATGAAGTTATAGTCTACGCCCTCTTGTTCCGAGCCGCGTGGAGCACGCGTGGTATAGGAGATGGAAAACAGCAACCGGGGGTCGCTAGCCAGCAGCGCCTGGACCAGCGTGGATTTCCCGGAGCCTGAGGGCGCGGAGACGATGAAAACGACGCTCATTCGAGGTTCAGCGCCTGCTCGCGGATCTTTTCGACGTCCGACTTAGTGGCCAGCGCGAGGTCGGTGATGGTGAGGCCGGCTTCGCCGATGCCATTGGTCTTCGAGAGAATGGTATTGGTTTCGCGGTTCATTTCCTGGAGCAGGAAGTCAAGGCGCTTGCCCACTTCGCCGCCGCCGTCGAGGATCTGATCGATCTGGCGGGAATGAATGGACAGGCGGGCCAGCTCTTCGCCGATATCGCTACGGTCGGCGAGCAGGGCGGCTTCATGTGCCAATCTTTGCGGATCGATGGAAGCGTTGCCTAACAATTCAGTCAGCCGTTCGTTGAGACGATTCTGGAAAGCCGGCAACGCGCGTCCGCGGATCTTTTCCATCTCCACCGCGGCAGCGGTCACGCGCCGGTTATGTTCGCGAATGACGGCGGCCAGCTCGGCGCCTTCGCGGGCGCGGAACTGGTTCAGCACCTCGAGCGCCTCTTCTAGCGTCGCCACCAGCGCGCTTTCCAGACCAGAATCGAGTTCGGGTTCGGCGAGGGCGAACATGCCCGGGACGCGCAGCGCCGCATTCGGGTCTAGCTCGGCGTTGGCCAGTTTATGTCCCTCGGCTGCCTTGTGGAATGCAGCGACGTAGGCATGCCAGAGCGGTTCGTTGAGAGCGGCCGGGTCCGCCGACTTCTTGGAAGTAACCCAGATCCGAAGATCCAGATGGCCGCGCGCCACTTTGCGCTTCACCGTTGTGCGGAGCGCATTCTCAAACTGATCCAGCTCGCCGGAAGTATGAAAATGCAGATCGAGCCCGCGGTGATTGAGACTTTTCAGGGTGACCGAGATTTCGGCGTCGTCCAGGGTTTTGCGGACGCGGGCGAAACCGGTCATGCTGCGAACCTGCGCCGTCATGGGTTCGCCACCGGATCGGCCACCAAATACTGCAGCTCATGTAGCCGCTGATAGATTCCACCTCCCGCCACCAGCTCGTCGTGATTCCCGGTTTCGGTGATGCGGCCTCGATCCAACACTACGATCTTATCGGCGCGGCGAACGGTGGACAGGCGATGCGCGATCACCAGGACCGTGCGGTGGGTCATCAGGTTCTGCAGCGCGTGCTGCACCAGCAATTCGGATTCGGTATCCAGGTGCGAAGTGGCTTCGTCCAGGATCAGGATGGGAGCGTTCTTTAGCAGCGCGCGGGCGATGGCGAGGCGCTGGCGCTGGCCGCCGCTGAGCTTGAAGCCGCGTTCACCGATGATGGTGTCGAAACCTTCCGGCATGCGCAGGATGAACTCTTCGGCCAGCGCGTTGCGGGCGGCATCGCGGAGCTCGTCTTCCTTGGCTTCCGGGCGGCCGTAGCGGATATTGTTGGCGATGGTGTCGTTAAACAGAAACGTGTCTTGAGCCACGATTCCGATCTTGGAACGCAATGACACCAACTGCAGATCCCGAACATCCTTGCCATCGATGCGCACTACGCCGTGGGTGACATCGTAGAAGCGCGGGACCAGATTGGCCAGCGTGGTCTTGCCGGCGCCGCTGGGGCCTACCAGCGCGACCACCTCGCCAGCGCGGACTTCCAGATCGATGGTGTCCAGCAGGAATCCGGTGGGAGCGTTCGGATAACGGAAGCTGACGTTTTCGAAAACCACGGAATGGCGGAACTTGTTCAGCCGGGAAGCGCCTGGACGATCCTTAGTCTGCTCCGGACGGTCCAGATACTCGAACACTTTCTGGCTCGCGCCCAGAGCCTGCTGAAAGATATTGTGGATGCCGGTGAGCCGTTTCACGGGCTCATACAACATGAGCAGCGCGAACAGGAAAGTACTGAATGTGCCAGGCGTCATCGCGCCGGATTTGATCTGAATGCGCGCGTAAGTGAGCAGTCCGATCACGGTGATGGCGCCGAAACATTCAATCAAAGGAGAAGCCAGGGCTTGCTGCGCGACGTAGCGGAGGTTGCTGGTCTTGAGGCGATGCGCGGCGAGACGGAAGCGGTTGGACTCGACGTCTTCATTGCCGAACGATTTCACCACCTGCTGGCCGCTAATGGTTTCCTGCAGGATCTGGTTCATTTCTCCGGCGGCATCCTGCGCGCGGCGCGTGGTACGGCGGATGCGGCGTCCGATGCGCATGGTGGGGACCAGCACGAAGGGGAATACTGTAAGGCTCACCACCGCCAGGCGCCAGTCGGTCTGGATGAGGACGATGAGCAGAGCGACGGCCGAGAAGGACTGCCGCAGCCAGTCGGCCAGCATGTGGGAGGTGGCCACCTGAATCTTTTCCAGATCGTTCATGATGGACGACATCACGCGGCCGGTCGAGTTCGTTTCAAAGAAGTGATGATCCTGGCGAAGGACACGGTCAAAGACGGTCTGCCGCAGATCCGTGACTGCCGAGAGACCCACGAAGTTGATCAGGTAATTTCCGAAATAATCGCAGACGGCCTTGAGCAGGAACGCTCCGAAGATGCCGATTGCCACCAGCGTCCAGACGTTGTGGATGGAGGATGGGAGCAGGTCCTGCAGAAAGATCCGGAAGCCGCCCAAGTGGAATAAGGGGACGGGCGAATCCGGCGTGTCAGGCTTCAGGACACGATCAAACACGGGAGCGATCATGACGGCTGTGAGGGCTTGAGTAGCGCCCACCACCGCCATTAGCAGTACCGACGAAAGCAGCGCGACGGTGTAAGGGCGGACAAACCGGAGCAGCCGTACGAACTCTTTCATCGCAATTGGAGGGGACTGAATGAGGCCTCCTTGGCGAGTTGCTGAACGGTCTCGGCGGCCTGGGAGGGCGTAATGGAGTTGATTTCGGGTGAATGTAGAATGCGCGCGGGCGTTTTCCAGGGGCCCCAGACCTCCGGATCGGAAGGTCCGAAGAAAACCAGACAAGGCAGGCCGAGGGCGGAGGCCATGTGCGCGGGTCCGCTGTCA
>JAYTVY010000406.1:0-1820 GCA_043743755.1 Bryobacterales bacterium
CCCTTCCGGGAGTGTCTTCTGAAGTCGGTTTAGCTTCCCCCGTATTTGACTACCCGTGGTTTACATAATACACCATCCGTAAACCAGTTGTGAGTTTAAACATATTCCACTTTGTAAACCCATGGTTTACCTATCCACTCATCGATAAACTGGAAGAGCGCGGTGTAGGCCTATTTCGCCAGCGCGCCCAGGAACAGTTTTCGAAACAGGCCCGCGTCCGCATCCATCGCGACCACCGCGTTCACCTTGCCGCCTGGCGTCTCCGCTGTGCGGCCCACCTCCGGCGGCTTCCGGCGAATGGCAATCGACATCTTCGTGGTCTTGATTACCTCCGGCTCTACCAGCGCGGCGGCGGCGAGCGGATCCCACGCAAAGTAGTAGCCGCCGTCAATACTGGATCGCTCCGTCGCCAGGATTTCCCGCACAAAACGGCCCAGCGGTGTAAGCTCGCGCTGGTCGTATTCGGCCAGGAACGCCGCGTCGATTTTCACCCGGTTGGTGGCGTCCAGCGGCACCAGCCGGATCGGCGCTCCCAAGGCGAACACGGCTTCGGCAGCCCGTGGATCCACGAAAATATTCCATTCCGCGGTCTTGTTCGTAGTCTTGAAGAAACCTCCATCGTCGAGATTCCCCCGCGCTTGAATAGCGCCGCCCATGATCACAATCTCCGAAATGGTCTGGGCGAATGCCGGCCGCAGCGCCAGAGCTTCCGCCAGATTCGTGAGCGGACCCAGTGCCAGAATGCTCACTCGATTCTTCCTGCCGGCAAGAAATTTTGCCGCCGGCATCGCTTCCGGACCCCGCGCCATTACCGGCAGGTGTACTCCCGGCAGCCTGTCGGAATCGCGGCGCCAGCGAGCCGGAAACGCCGCGTGTCCCGCTGATGGCTCCGGGCGGCCTGCATAGACTGGGATTTCCGCGCGTCCCGCCAGTTCCAGCAAACGAACAATATTCCGGGCTCCCGCGCCAACATGGGCCAGCCCATTCACCACCGTAATCGCTTCCACCCGGACGTCCGGACGTCCCAGCAGAAACGCGATAGCCATCAGGTCGTCGCTCCCCGCATCGGTGTCGATAATCACCGGAAGCGAACTCTGCCCCCACGCCGCCGCGCATAAAAAAGCCAGTACGCCGAGACGCTGCCACACTTCCCTACTGTAATGAATCTGTAACCCGCCAGTCATCATACCGCCAAACCCGGTAAGCTATTCTCGTGCTTCCCCCCGGAACATGCAATCTAACAGAGGAGTGAGAGAATGATACGCAAAAACGTAATGGCAGCCGCCCTGATCGTCGGCTTTCTCACCGCCAGCGCAGCCTATGCCGGCGATGATGACGTCACAAGGTTGAAAGCGCAGGTAGCCTCGCAGCAAGCGCAGATTGACCAGCTCCGCCTGGCGCTGGAAGAACAAAAAAAAATGATCGGCGATATCCTGAAGCCCAGCGCCGGCTTCTCGCTCCCGCGCACCAACACACTGGGCGAAGTGGCCAGCCTGTCGCCTGTGATCGGACCCGCCACTCCGCTGCCGCCCGCTATCAAAAACGTCAATCTCGCGCAGGGTGGTGACGTCAAACCGCCCATGCAGATCCGGCTCGGCGATACTTACATCACGCCGGTCGGGTTCATGGACCTCAGTTACATCAGCCGCAGCACGAACGTGGGCAGCGGACTAGGCACGAATTTCGGCGGTATTCCCTTCAACAATGCGGTCCGCGGAAAGCTCAGCGAGAGCACCCTGACGGCACAGAACTCGCGCATTGGCTTTCGAGCCGAGTCGATGGTGAAGGGCGCGCACGTCACCGGCTACCTGGAAACGGAC
>JAYTVY010000407.1:0-4045 GCA_043743755.1 Bryobacterales bacterium
CGCCAGCAGCGGCATCGGTCCGGCGAAATGCGCGGCGTACTTGCGGACCCCATGCTCGCGCATCCCCATATAGTTGTAATAAAGAAACAGCGCCACCGCGAGCCCAGCCGGTACCGCCGGCGTCATCGTCGGCGATTCAAATCCGGGGATGATGCCGATCAGGTTCATGAATAATATAAAAATGAATAGCGTCGCGAAGAACGGCACGAACTTGGCGCTGCCATGTTCCACCGATTCGCTGGCTTGGCCTTGAATGAAGCCGAAAAGCGTTTCAAACAGGTGCTGAACCTTGCCCGGGCGATCCACCGACAGGCGCGGGCGCAGCCAGGCGAACAACAGCAGAATCAGGATCACAATCAGGATTTCCATGGTGATCCAATTCGTCCAGGGATGCTCGGGGTTCTCGGGAGGCATCCCGATGGCAGTGAGAAACGAATCCGCCGGACCCCCCAGAAACTTGTTGAACAGCTTTGTCGACCAGATGTCAACTTCTTCGTTCATGCGTGTGATATCTACTTTCGCTTAAGGACAAACTCGTAAAAGATCTCGATGAGAACCGCGGCCGCCGATACCAGAAGTCCGGTTACCGCAGCTGTCAGGCTCACCTCTAGAAACCTGATTATACCGTAGACTAGCAGCGCGATGGCGAGGAACCGTAGAACCCAAACCGACGCGGCGCGGGGGCGTCCCGACGGAGTGCCCAGCGCATCCACCACCTTGCGCCAGCGCCAGAAGCTGATATAGGAAATAGCCGCGCCGAACAGGAATCCCGCGCCCTCGCGCCAGCCGCGAAGCAGGGCCAGCGCGAGGCTTCCGGAAAGCCCCAGGGCGGCGATAATCCACGCGATCCGGCGATTTGCCGCCTCATAAGCGGCTGCGCCGCTATCCGGCATTGTCCTTGTTCAGCTCGCGCACCATTTCGATCAATCCGGAAACGATGCCCAGCAGCAGAAAGACGATTTTCAGGAAGCCGGTGCCAAACGCCTTGTCGAGAAAGTATCCGATGACATAGCCCACCAGCATCGCGGCCGGCAGCAGGAACGCCAGCCCGGAGTATCGTCCGAACGTCTGCCAGATGGTTTCGGGGCGCTTCTCAGGAGGGGGCATGCGCGCTCCGCTTCCGCTCCAGAATGGCGGCCGCTTGTTCCCCGGTTTCCTTCACCAGGAAACCCATCTTAGGATGACTGGGCTCTAAGTCCGCGACAATGCCGAACTCCTGTAACGTTTCCGTAGTAGTGGGTCCGATGGAAGCGACTGCGATCTTCTCCAATGCGGATCGCACGTCCAGCTCTTCCTCGGCGGCTATCTGAAAAAGATGTGTCACCTGAATCGACGTAGTGAACATAGCGACATCCGCGAGGCCTTGCGCCAGCCGGCGAGCCGCTTCGCGCAACGGCGTCGTATCCTCGGGCAGCGCCCACTGGTAAACCCGCACGGCAGTTACTTCGGCGCCGCGTTGTCGCAGGCCCGCGAGTAGCTCCGGGTTGGATTTTCCATATTCCTGTACCGCGATGCGCCGCTCGGGCCGGTCCGCCGTCACGGCCAGCAGTTCCCGCCACGTATTGGGCTCGGGCACCGCGATGGTCACCGGCACGGCCATCTCGCGCAGCGCGGCAACCGGCTTGGGTCCGCGAGCCACTACCGTAACTCGTCTCAGCGCCTCCGCGAATCGGCCTTCGGGATAACGCGTGGCCAGCACTTTGTTAAGGGCCCGAGTGCCCACGCCCGTGAGCAGGATCACCATGTCGAAATCGCCGCGGAAGAGCCGCTCGGCGAAGTCGAACGCTTCGGGATTGTCTTCGATGGGCGTCTCGCGCATTGACGGCGCCACGTATGGATCGCCGCCCTGCCGCCGGATCAACTCGCCAAATTCGACGGCGCGCCGGCTTTCAAATGCGATCACGCGAAGCCCGTCGAAACCCATCGAACCCAGGGTAGCAGGCGATTAGAACTCGGCCCGCAAGCGCACTCCAAAACTCCGCGGCGGTCCGATGGCCGTGCCCGAAAACAGACTGGCGAAGTTAATGACATTGAGCTGGCCCGTCAGATTCAGCACGTCTGCCTGCAAAGACACGGATTGCTTTTCGCGACGCCGGAGATCGATCCCCGCGGCGGCGTTAATCGAAAACGAGGGCCGCACCCGTCCGCGGGCGAAATTGACGCGATTGAGGATACGCGAGCCATACTGAATCGCCAGTTCGGGGATGTTCTCCGGATCGATTTCAACCGGCAAGCCGCTGCCATAGGCGGACGACATCGCGATCCATGCGCGCGGGCTGGCTTGAACGCGAATCCGCGATTGCAGGGTGTTGCGCTGGTCTTGAGTAATCGGGAAGCGGCCAGTGGCCACAGCCAGATTGGCGGTGCCATCCCCCAAAAAAAGTCCTCCGGTAACCGGCAGATAGCCCGTGCCTCTGAGGTTTGACCAACTCACGAAGCCGGAGAAGCGTCCCCAGCGCGGAACTTCCACGCGCGCTTCCAGGCCGTTAATCCGCGCGCTTGCGAAAGCGATCGGAAAACTCACGCCGGTGTTGAGAAACAGATCGTCGTCGGGAAAGTTGCGAAATGTGCGGCGATACCAGTTGCCGTCCAGGCGGAGATGCCCGAAGAAGGCTTTCGCGAAACCAGCCTGATAAAAATTGCCCCGTGATGGCGGCACTGCCAGCCGCAGGACACGGCTGTTAAGGACCGCGGCCTGCGGCGAACTGGCCAGCAGCAGGTTTTCGAAAGCCGGTGTCTGGAAGACGCGGTCATAAGACGCGCGCAGAATAAGACCGGCACGCGGCCAGTACCATGCCGCGCCCAGACGCGGGCTGAATGCGTTGTCGCTGGTGAGCAGCTGGTAATGGTCCCAGCGAAGGCCCGCACTGAGCGTCCAGTTTCCAAGGCGCGCGACATCTTGAATGAAAACGGCCTGTTCGCGATCCGGTTGCCGCCCCGCGAATCGGAATTCCGCCGGAGTCCCCACGTCAAAACGGTCCGGATCCGCGATGCGATAGCTGAAGGCCTCTTGCACCGTGGCGAAGTCTGCCTCCACGCCCGCCTTCCAGTCATGCACGCCTGCGTGCGCCGAAATGCTGCCCTTCACATATGTGTCGCGATACTCGCGCTGCTGACCGGCGATGACCGGCGTGGAAAGCGTGTTCGACCACAGGTTAGCGGACAGGTCGCGTACCATCCCTCTTGCGTCGACGATCATGTTGGGCGAAATTACATGCTGCCAGGATGCCTGCCCCGACGTCTCAACGCTGTCGCGATCCTGACGCTGTCCGGCGGCTTCCTGAAGCCGCTCATTGGGCGTCTGGAAGCGCGCAATGCTGCGCTGGAACCGCAGGCGGACCCGGTCGGCATCGCTGAAATCGTGGTCGGCTTGTGCCGTGAAGCCGAAATTTGTGGCGCGGTTCGTAAAGTTTTCTTCCACTGGCGCGTCCAGGTAACGGCTGGTACGCGCGCCTTCCACCGAAGCGCCGATACTGCCATGAGCTGAGGTGTACTGCCCTGACCAAAACCCGCTGGCGGTATCGAAACTGCCGCCCGCGCCGATCACCTTGCTATGAAATCCCAGGCGTCCGTCCCGCGCCGTGGTCACCTCGATGACGCCGCCCAGCTTGCGTCCGAACTCAGCCGGATAATTGGCGGTGAGCACGTTCATGCTCTGGATGTCGTCGGCGTCCAGCTCGGGAGCGAATGCCGGCGAGCGATTATCGGTGACGGGGATTCCGTCCACCACGTACTGAACGTCATACTCGGAGCCGCGCGGATGCAGGACGCCGTTGGCTTCCAGCAGCCAGCCCGGCTGAGCATTCACCAGATCCACCACCGAGCGGCCCGGCTGCGACGCGTGGCGTTCGTCGATCGCTTCTGAACCAACGTGGTAAACCGGCCCCGTTCGCCGCGGATCCAGCAGCGTATCGGCATCCGTCACGATCACGGAGCTTGCGACAGGCGCGATAATGAGCGCCACTCTCAGCTCCACTGGCACGGCCGAGCGGATCTCCACCAGCGCCGAGTACGGAGCAAACCCGTCGCGGCGCACTTCCACGCG
>JAYTVY010000408.1:0-5766 GCA_043743755.1 Bryobacterales bacterium
GCAGCGTCTGGAGCCAGATGGGCAGCAGGACCAGACTTCCGTACAGCACAAAACCCACCACGGTCATCAGAAAAACACCCGCGCTGAAAGTGCGGTCGCGGAACACGCTCAAGTTCACCACCGGTTTACTGGTGGTGACTTCGCGAATCAAGAATGCCAGCAGCCCAAAGCCCGCGAACGCGACGGACCAGCGGATGAATGGGGATGAGAACCAGTCATCTTGCTGGCCTTTATCCAAAAGCACCTGCAGCGCGCCGATCCACACCGCCAGCATGCCGATACCCCAATAGTCCACGCCGCCTTTCGAACGCTTCAAGTAAGGCGGGTCGAAGATAAACATCTTCGTCATGATGATGGTGAGGATGCCGATGGGAACGTTGATGTAAAACACCCAGCGCCAGCTGTAGTTGTCGGTCAGCCAGCCTCCCAGCACCGGACCCAGCACCGGCGCCGTAACAATACCCAGCCCCCAGAATCCCATCGCCTTGCCGCGCTGATCGGGCGGGAAGGCTTCCAGCAGAACGGCCTGCGACAGCGGCTGCAGACAGCCTCCCGAAGCGCCCTGAAAAATACGGAAGACGATCAGCGACACCATGTTTGGGGCCAGCCCGCACAGGAAGGAAGACACCGTGAAACCGACCACGGACGCCATCAGGAGATTCTTTCTTCCGAAGCGCGACGACAGCCATCCGGTGATGGGAAGAATAATGGCGTTAGCCACCAGGTAAGACGTCAGCACCCAGGTAGCTTCATCCACCGACGCCGACATGCTGCCGGCCACATGCGGCAGAGACACGTTGACTACGGTAGTATCCAGCACTTCCATGAAGGTGCCGAACATGACCGTGACCGCGATGACCCACGGATTGATCGCCGGTCTGCCGGGCGCCGCCGGGTTCATGCGGTTACGGCCTTATTCAGGCCGCTCCAGAAGAGATCCACCAGCGCCTGGATGTCGGATTCCACGGCCTCATCGGACCAACCTAAAAGCCGTTTCTCAAGCAGCCCTTTGGTGGCATCGCCCAGGGCATAAGCAGCGGTGTGGGCCGGGATACTCCGGATCTCGCCGGCTGCGATTCCTTCGCTGATGACGGACGCCAGCAGATCCGCCTGCTTACGATACAGCTTGCGCAGCTCTTTGTGAACCGGCGCCGGATGGGTGGTGTTTCCAAACTGATTGAAATAGATGCGGCAGAAGTCCCGCTGCCTTTCTCCATACTCCAGCCTGATCCGGATGTATTGTTCGATTTTCTGCCGGCAAGTGGAGACTAAAGCGAGCCGCTTCTCGGTTTCGGCCTGAAGTTTCTCCGCCTCATGCATGATGGCGGCGAGATAGATCTCCGCTTTCGATTCGAAGTAGAGATAGACGGTTCCCTTGGCGATGGAGGCTTCCGCGGCGATCGCGTCGACAGACGTGCCCTCATAACCGGACCGTGCAAAAGCCCGCCTCGCAGCGTCCAGTATGGTTTCGCGCCGGAACTCGACGATGACGTCTTTCTTATTTCGGGAAACCGGCTTTCCCGTCTTCGCGGCCCGCATGACTCTACAGTCAGTCTACCAGACTTATGAGTCACCCTCCCCCAAGGGAGAGATTTGTGCTCTAACCCTTCTCAGTAACAGTGACGTATCGATCCACCGCCAGATCGGTAAGCCGCTCGATCTTCCCACTGGGCGCCGGCCAGCGAATCTCCACCCAGTCCACCTTCGAGGCCGCCCCTAAACCTAGTACTTCCCTGGGATCGTGCGATGACAAGTAACTGCCGCCGGAGTTCTTCGCGCGCGAACGCACTACGCCGCCCGCCGACCACGTAATCCGGGCGCCGATCGCGTCGCGGTTGCATTTCGTGCCTTGCAATTTCAACCCGATCCAGTGGTTGTCCGCGCCCGCGCGATTGCGCAGCAATACCGGAGCTCCGCCGTTATTGCCCACCAGCACATCCAGGCGGCCGTCATTGTTGAAATCGCCGATGGCCAGACCGCGCGCCGCGAAGGATTTTGCGAACACCGGACCCGCGTCCGCGCTCATATTGCGCAGTTTCCCGTTTTCCTGATGAAAGAGCAGCAGCGGTTCCTTGTACTTCACCTGCTGCGAATAATTCTCGATCATATCGTCGGGATGGCCATTGGCCAGGATCAAGTCCAGCGCGCCGTCGTTGTCGTAATCCAGAAACTTCAGGCCCCAGCCGCTGAGCAGGCGCGTAGCCTGGGCCACCGAATTCTTATGCGCCACGTCGGTAAAAGTCTCGTTCTGGTTGTTCTTGTAGAGCGAGAACATCTCCTGATCCACATTGGCGACGAAGAGATCCTGCCAGCCATCCCCGTCGAAATCGGCCGCATCCACGCCCATGCCGGACCGCGCCTGCCCGTTGTCGCTGAAGCCCACTTCGGCCGCCAGCGCCAGCTCCTCCCAGTGCGTCTTGCCCTTCGCGTCGGGCCCCCGGTTGACGAACAGGAAATTCTGAACCGTGTCATTGGCCACGAACAGGTCCATGCGGCCGTCGTTGTTGATATCCACCGCCACCACGCCGAGTCCCTTGCCCAGCGCCTTTTCGATATCCGTGCCCGCTCCTGTTTCAGTGAACGTGCCATCGCCGTTGTTGTGAAACAGCAGGCTGCGCGTGGGCTTGAACACGCGCGGGATGCAGTAGAACTTATGTCCCAGCTTGTTATCGCCGCACGAAAGATGGCTGGAGTCTCCGTAGTCGACGAAGCTGCATACGAACAGGTCCAGGCGGCCGTCGTTATCGTAATCAAACCAGACCGCGCTGGTAGTCCAGTGTCCGGCGAACGCGGCCGCGCCGAGTCCAGCCTTCTCGCTAACGTCCGTGAAGGTGCCGTCGCGATTGTTGCGATACAGAATCGGGCGGCCATAGGCGGTGACGAACATATCGGGGAAGCCGTCATTGTCGTAATCGCCCACCGCCACGCCCATGCCGAAGGCGCCGTCGCGGCCCGCGACTCCCGCTTTCAGCGTCACATCGGAAAAGGTGCCATCGCGGTTGTTCTTGTAGAGCGCATTCCGCACCGGCTTGCGCGGCGTGTAGAAATCCGATTTACCGCTGTTGACCAGATAAATGTCCATCCAGCCGTCATTGTCGAAATCTAGAAACGCGACGCCCGGGCCCATGGTCTCGGGCAGGTAGCGCTGGTCCGACATGGCGTTGTCGTGAACCCAGGCGATCCCGCTCGCCCCCGGCGTCACCTCTTCAAACAGCGGCCCCCCGGCCGTTGAAGCGGCGATAGCGGTGGCGCGAGACGCCCAGAGAGCGGCGCCGGCGGAAGCCAGGAATTGCCTGCGGGTACGATGCATCCTTATTCGATGATAAAGAACCCCGCCGCCTCGCCGGGAAGGCGGTTGGGGACCGTTGCCTCAGCCCGCCGAAAGTGGGATCATAGCCGGGAAATGAGATTTATCATACTGATGGCCGCGCTCGCCATTTCGGCGCTCCCCAGCTTCGCCCAGACCGACCGGCCCGCGGCTCCCGCGTCCCAAACCGTCATCCGCAGCACCTCCCAGGAAGTTCTGCTCGACGTGGTGGTTCGCGACAAAAAAGGCCATCTGGTAAAGGATCTTTCCGCCAAGGATTTTGAGGTCACCGACGACGGCGAGCTTCAGAAACTGCGCTCCTTCCGGCTGGTCACCGCATCGGAAGGCGCCTTTGAAACCACCGCTGCCGGCGCCTCCGCAACCGCGGGCGCCGCCGGGAAACCCTCGGGCGCCATCGATCCCCTGCGCCAGATCCGGATCATCACGCTGGTCTTTGACCGTCTGGGCACCGAGGCCAGAACCACGGCCCGCACCGCCGTCAACGACCTGCTGAAATCGGAGACCGGACCGAATCTATTCTTCGCCGTTTTCTCCATCGACCAGCGTCTCAGCATCCTGCAGCAGTACACGACGGATAAGGACCGTGTTCGTAAGGCTGTCGCCAAGGTCACTTCCTCGGCGTCGTCGCTGTATAAGAGCGAATCGGATCAGATCGAGCAGGAGCTCAAAACAGTGGCCGTCCAGAATGCCGCGAATGCATCCGTGAACATTCCGGCCGCTGCGCCACCCAACGCCGGCTCGCTCGCTTCCGTCGCGCTCGCGCAGTTGACCCTCAATATGCTTCAGTTTTCGCAAACGCTGGACCGCACCCTGCAAGGACGGAGCACGCTGTACGCTTTGAAGGCGCTCATCAACCAGCAGTATCAGCTGCCCGGCCGCAAGACGCTGCTGTTCTTCTGCGAAGGCATGAACATCCCGCCGGAATACACCGAGGAGTTCGAAGGCCTTATCAGCAACGCCAATCGCGCCAACGTCAGCGTATACGGGATTGACGCGCGCGGCCTTTTCACCTTTTCGCAGAACAGCCAGGCCGGCTCGCTGCTGACGCAAGCCACCACTGGCAGCCGCACCCAGCAAACCGCGGCTTACGGACCCGTGACCCGCGATCAAGTGACCTCCAGCGACCGCGGCGAGGAGGCCATCCGCGCCAATTCCCATAATTCATTGGCCGATCTCAGCGAGAAAACCGGCGGCTTCATGATTGCGAACACCAATGACCTGCGCACCAACTTGCGCAGAATCACCGAAGACGTGGATACGCACTACGAGCTCGCCTATTCGCCGGATATGCGGGTCTTTGACGGCCACTTCCGGAAAATCACCGTCAAGGTGGATCGTCCCGAGGTGCGCCTGCAGACGCGCAACGGGTACAACGCCTTGCCGTTTGTCCAGGGCCAGCCGTTGATGACTTACGAGATGCCCATGCTCAACGCGCTCAACGCCGCGCCTCTGCCCCGCGATATTCCGTTCCGCTCCTCGGGACTTCACTTCAAGTCCGCGTCAGGCGAGCCGGTGGGCGTGGTGGTGATCGACGTTCCGCTGGAAGGCATCGAGTTCCTGAAGGATGAAACCACGCACACGTACCGGACGCATTTCTCGGTGCTCGCATTGTTCAAGGATGCGCAGGGCTCCATCGTCCGAAAGTTCAGCCAGGACGTCCCCCGGCAGGGCCCGCTGGACAAGCTGGACGCATTCAAGATGGGCCATTTTATTTATTCCCAGCATTCCGCGCTGCCTCCGGGTCGCTACACGCTGGAGACCGCCGTGGTGGACCGGAAGACGGGCAAGATCAGCGCCAAGAAAGCGGCGATGCTGATTCCGCCCCCATCGCCCAATGCCGGGCTCAGCAGCCTGGTGCGGGTGCGCAGCGTGTCGCCCGTGGATACAACCGAAGCCGCGGTGATGGTTGAGCAGTCGGACGATCCATTCCAGATCGCGGCCGGAAAAATCTCGCCTGGACTCGACGAAGAAGTCAAGACCGGTCCCGGAGCTGCGCTTACCATGTTCTTCACCGTGTATACCCAGCCCGGATCGCCGGCTGTGCCGGATCTGGGTGTCGAGTTCCTGCAGGACGGCAAGGTGATCGGCCGCGGCAGCCCCAAGCTCCCTGCGCCCGACAGCCATGGATTCATCCCCTACATCGCCTCCACGCCGCTCGATTCGTTCAAGCCCGGACAGTACGAGATGCGCGTAACCGTCAGCCAGAACGGGAAGGCGACCGCGGCAGAGCGGACCATGTTCATTGTTGAGTAAGGCCGCGCGGCCGGATCATGGGACGGCTTGGTCTGTTTTTCGCTATCGTGCCGGTGGTCTCACTGCTGGCGGCAACGCCTTCCCAGAATGCAGCCGTTCAGAAGTTGTCGCAGCAGGCCGCCGCCGCGCGCGACAGCGGGCGCGTTGACGACGCCCTGACGCTTTATCGCCGCGGCGTAGCTTTG
>JAYTVY010000409.1:0-4056 GCA_043743755.1 Bryobacterales bacterium
GCGATACATCATGTCATAGCTGCGGTTGATAGCCCAAAAGTAGCCGCCTCCCACCATGTAGCCGCGGCGGGAGCTGTGCCCGATGTTGGGGGTGAGGAACCCGCTCTTGCGCGGCGAACGCTTCAAGGATTTGTACAGCACCGGCATGTAGAACATGGGGATGCCGCGCAACCGGAAGATGGTTCGGTAAGCTACCGCCCGATCCCCCGGGACCACCTCGAATTTCGGTCCGGTCAGCTTCCACCACGGCCGGGGTACTTTGCAATCGGTGACGTAGCCGTCATACAGGATGTACTTATCTTCGTTTCTTTCCGCCCACTTACCCTCGAAATAGAAAGGATTGCTGGTAGTCAGGACGCCAGGGCGGGCCTCGATCTTGGCGGGCGCGGTGCCCCGAACTTCGTAGAACTTGCCCTGCTCTGAATCGATGTTGTAATTGGCGTGATCGCACTGAATCTTATCGCCGTTGGCGAAGTTCTCATAGTGGACATTGCCGCGAGCTTCGGCATCCTTGGTATCGTCGTTGAAATCGACTTCGTCGGCGTCCAACATCGAATCCATCGTTTCAATGTGGACATGACCGCGCAGGTGCCGCAATGCGCCATCCACTTCCTGGGAAATGGCCTCCACCCGGACATCGTTGGGACCGGGTGCATCGCCCCGCTGGATCCGCAGTTTCAGGTTCGGATTGGCCGGGCTGGGACGAGTCTGCTCCGGCGGCGGAGGGATGGTTGGCGGCCGGAAAACCTGTCCCGAGGCCCCCGGAAGGAGGGTTAGGAGGGCTGTGAGGGCGCTAATCGCATAAAGTTCGTGACATTTTCGCCCGAATATGTTACGAAGGACATGATAGTCTTTTAGCGGACAGTCGCCAGGCTTATGAAAAGTAGGCCTCAACCGAGAACGCTAGCACGCCGGATGGCCCTGCCGCAACAGAGGACGGACGACATTGACAGCACCAGGAGTGGTTGACATGGAGTGCCGATTTTGCCGGGCTGCGAATGCCGAAGATGACCATCGTTGTCATCGCTGCGGCCGCCGTCTGCGCATAACGCCGGCTTGGCCCGGAGTGAGCGATGTCCAGGCGTCGCGCCAGTCCCCTGTCCCTGTAGCCACGGCCGATTACGCGCCCGAGTCGATACCTGAATCCGTTCCCGCGCGCCGGGCCATCAACTGGCAGCCGTCGCTGTTTTCGTCTCGCGAGATGCCACGCGTGGTTCCATTCGAGAGCATCGCCCCAGCGCCGCTTGCTCCCCGCGTTCAGCGCAGCACGCCGTTGCGGCCGCGAGCCCGCAAGGTACATCCTGGCCAGGGAACCCTGGATTTGGCCCCGGCGCATGACTTGGCCGTGGAGACTGTCATCTACTGCGATGCTCCCGTGGCGTTGCCGGTTCACCGCGTCCTCGCGGTTGTGCTGGACTCCGGGATGGTGGCCGTGGCCCTGGGCTTTTTTCTGCTGACCTTCCGTCTGATTTGCGGCGATATCGTGTTGAACAGCCGCACTATCGCCCTGTATGTGGGGATCGCCGTGGTGTTCGCCATTCTCTACAAGGTTTTATGGGCCATGGCGGACGGAGATAGCGTGGGCCTGCGCTGGGCGCATTTGAAGCTGGTGAACTTTGACGGCCGGCCGCCGGACCGGGAACAGCGTCTCTACCGCCTGGCGTCTTCTTTTCTGAGCGTGTTCGCGGTCGGGTTGGGCCTGCTCTGGGCGCTAGCCGATGAAGAGTCGCTCACCTGGCACGACCATATCTCGCGTACCTTCCCCACTCCGAATTAAGCCTTTCAACAGCCGTGCTCGTGAACGTGCAGATTCAGGGCGAGCCGCGCCTTCTCGGCGCGGTCCCGGGACGCTTCGCTGGCGATCAGAAGGTCGTCATAGCCGGCTTTGGACAAGACCCCCATGCGCTTTTGCAGGTTCTTCACCGCCTCACTATATTGGGCGGCATACACTCGGTATTCGCTTGCAAGGCGCAGCTTTTCGCTGCAAGCTTCCCCTCGCTCTGCCCCCGAGAATGTCATTAATCCTCAAAGACTCAGCCTGTGAAGAAAGGTTTCAAAGTTCGGGCTAAGCAGCGGCGTGGGAGTGGCAAGCCAGCAGACCGGGCGGGAAAGCGCCGGGCTGGGTTCCAGCCAGGGAGTATGCGCGGGAGCAGAGGGACCGAGTGTTGAAGACGCCGGGGCGACGCTGGAAATTATCGCTCCCACGGTGGGCGGGGTCGCGGCAAGCGAAGGGACGTGGATCGAAGGCGATCAGAAAATCGGAGGCGGCCCGTCGGTGCTCTATGATGCCGTGGCTTTCACGCGTCCCCGCGCTCCACCCGAAAAGTCCCGATGATGCCGCGAAACGCTCCGTCTTCGTCGTGCATCGGCGTTCCCTGCACGCTCACCCAAACTTCCGAACCATCCTTTCGCCGCAGCCGGAATTGAAAGGGGTCCGTCTGACCGCGTTTCTTGCTTTCAAACAAACGCTGGGCGGCTTCCGCATCCTCGGGATAAACATATATGAAGGAGTGCTGGTTCAGCATCTCGGCGACCGTCGTCCCCAGAATCTCCGCCATGCGGTCGCTCGCGAACACGGTTTTCCCCGTAGCGTCAATTTTCCAGATTCCCTCTTGCCGCTTAGCCATTAAAACCTGGCTGCCAGCATAGCAGAGTGCGCGAACAGCGGCCTGCGCCACTAAGCTACGATATCAAAAGAGCATTATGGTCATGCCTGGTCCGAACGCGCCGATTGAGGCTTTGCTGGCGGCGATTGTCGAGTTTTCCGACGACGCCATCATCAGCAAGGATCTGAACGGCATCATCACAAGCTGGAATCGAGGCGCCGAGCGCATTTTCGGGTATGAGGTGGCCGAAGCCATCGGTAATCCGATTACCATCATCGCCACTCCCGAGCGCAGGAATGAAATGCCCGCCATCCTGGAACGCATCAAGCGCGGTGAGCAGATCAGCCATTACGAAACCATTCGCCGCCGCAAGAGCGGAGAAGACATAAACATCTCGCTGACAGTTTCGCCCATTCGTAACGAGAGTGGAGTGATTGTGGGCGCTTCCAAAATTGCCCGCGACATCACCGAACGCAAGCTGGCCGAGCAGGCCATCCTGCGCCAGTCTGAACGCCTGACTCGGGCCAATGCCGATTTGCAGCAGTTCGCTTACGTGACGTCGCACGACTTGCAGGAGCCGCTGCGGACCATCCAGGCCTGCACCGAGCTTTTCATGAAGAAATCCGGCGAAAAGCTGGAAGCAAACGAAAGAGAATTGCTGGAGCTGGTAATCAATGCCTCCAAGCGCATGACCGGCTTGATCGCGGACCTGCTCACTTACTCCCGGTCACTCGATGAGGAACGGGCCTTCGCCCTGGTGCAAACCGCGGACGCAGTGGATTGGGCGGTGAATAATCTGGACCTCGCGATTCGATCCACGCACGCCAAGGTGATGCGCCAGCGCGAGAATCTGCCAGCGGTGCGCGGAAATCATATCGCGCTGGTTCAAGTATTCCAGAATCTCGTCAGCAACGCGATCAAGTATCGTTCCGCCGAGGCTCCCATGATCCATATCACGGCCGAAAAACGGGATGGGATGTGGCTCTTTGAAGTACGGGACAATGGCATTGGGATCGCTCCCGCATACCACAAGCGGGTGTTTCTGCTGTTCCAGCGGCTACATACTTCGCAGGAGTATCCGGGAACGGGTATCGGACTCGCGGTGTGCCGCAAGATAGTGCAATCGCACGGCGGTGAAATATGGGTGGAGTCGGAAGCCGGGCACGGCGCCACTTTTAAATTTACAATTCCGGCGGAGGAGGGTGCTTGATGGGTTTCCGAATCGTGGTGGTGGAAGATAATCCTGCCGATGTTCTGCTGGTGGAAGAGGCCCTGGAACAGCACGGCGTCGAGTACAAGTTGGAACACTTTTCGAATGGCGAAGAGGCGGCTCGGGCCATCTCGGCCATGCGAGAGCCGCCCGCGCTATTCATTCTGGATCTGAATGTCCCGCGCATCTACGGGCTGGAGCTGTTGCGCCTGATCCGGGAAACTCCAGCGGTTGCCGGGA
>JAYTVY010000410.1:0-2287 GCA_043743755.1 Bryobacterales bacterium
TCGTGTGGCTCTCGGCCAGTACGTCACGTCTGATTTCCAGTTTGCCCGCGCTACGGTCAACTACATGTGGAAGCAGTTTTTCGGAATCGGACTAGTGGATCCACCGGATCAAATGGATCTGGCGCGGCTGGATCCCGACAATCCTCCGAGTGTTCCGTGGCCCACCGATCCTACTCAGAATTGGCCGCTGCAAGCGTCGAATCCGCGCTTGCTGAACGCCTTGGCGCAAGACTTCATCAATAGCAAGTTCGATCTCAAGGCCCTGATGCGTGAGATCGTGAACTCCCGGACCTATCAGCTTTCGGCCCGCTATAACGGAACCTGGGACCCCGCTTGGGAAAATCTCTTTGCCCGTAAAATGGTTCGCCGCCTGTGGGCGGAAGAGATTCACGACGCCATCACGCAATCCAGCGGCATGATGCCCACCTACAACATGGGAGCCCTTTATGGAACCGTTAACTGGGCCATGCAACTGCCGGAACCGGCCGCGACGCCCGATGGCAACAATGGCGCCATTAACAATTTCCTGAATGCGTTTCTGCGCGGAAACCGTGACGACCAGACTCGTTCCACCGACGGCTCCATCTCACAGGCCCTGGATCTAATGAACGACAACTTCGTTATGAGCCGCGTTCAAATGGCCCGTGCGCCGCAGACCAGTCTGCTGGCCAAGGCGGCGGCGCTTCCCAATGACCAGGCTGTGAACATGCTGTTCATGAATGTGCTGTCCCGCAATCCCACCAGCACCGAAGTCACTTCGGCCATGACCAATCTCAGCACCGGTACCCGGAGCCAGGAACTCGAAAACTTGCTCTGGTCGCTGTATAACAAAGTAGATTTCATTTTCAATTACTAGGAGGAGCGCGATGTCTGAACGCGATCGATTTGATAAATTTGTGGAACGCAACCCGCATCCGCACCTTAACTTCTTCAACCGTCCGCACTTCACGCGCCGGCGCTTCTTCGAAATCGCGGGATCCGGCGTGGTCGGTTCCTACCTGCTCGGCAATGTTGCCAAGGCCGATGTCGAGAGCCAGGGCAACGTCACCACGCAGAACAAGGCGAAGAATTGCATCTTCATCTTGATGGCGGGCGCGCCCAGCCACACCGACCTGTTCGACCTGAAGGTTGTGAACGGAGTGACGCCGTCCAACTTCAATCCAACCATGGTCAATGGAATTAATTGGCCCATGGGTTTGCTGCCCAAATTGGGCGCTCAATTGGGTGACGTCGCGCTGGTGCGATCCATGCACTCCTGGGCGCTGGTCCACTCGCTGGCGCAGCACTGGACGCAGATCGGCCGTAACCCGGCGGCCGCCCTGGGCGATATCGCGCCCAACATCGGCAGCGTGGTGGCCATCGAAAAAAGCGTGAAAGGCCAGGTCTTCCCTCCCTTCCTGGCGCTGAACTCGCAGACGGCCGTTGGCTCCGGCTATTTCTCCGCGCAGTACGCGCCGTTTAAGATTCTGCCGTCGACGGCCGGAATTCCCAACACTCTGAACACGCTCGGCCAGACGCGCTTCAATCAACTTTGGAGCCGCGTGCACGAGATCGACGATCCTTTGCGTAACAACTCGCCGCTCGGCCAGCCGCTGCAGGATTACGACGCCTTCTATACCTCCGCCAAGAACCTGACCTACAACAATACGGTGAACAACGCCTTCGGCTACACCCCGGCTGAAAGCTTGCGCTATGGAAGTTCGACCTTTGGAAATTCCTGTCTCATCGCCAAGCAAGTGCTGGCGGCCAAGCAGGGAACCCGCTTCATTCAGATCACTTTCGGAAGCTGGGACATGCACCAGGATATTTATGGTCAGCAGAATATCAGGGGCAACAACCTGTACACCATGGGTAAGCCGTTCGACGACGGTGTCGGCGCGATGTTGAGCGATCTCAAGGCCAGCGGTTTGCTGGATGAGACGCTGGTGGTTATGGTAGGCGAGTTTGGACGGACGGTCGGCCAGGTAACGCCTGCCGGTGGACGCGATCACTTCTTGCAGCAGACCGCCGTTTTCGCCGGAGCCGGCATCCGCGGCGGCCGCGCCATCGGAGCCACCAACGCCAGCGGATCGGACACAGTGGATTTCGGCTGGTCGCGAGGCCGCTACGTCAAACCGGAAGACATCGAAGCAACCATTTACTCCGCCATGGGCATCGACTGGACCATCATCCGCAAGGACGATCCGTTCCACCGCGGTTTCGAATACGTCCCATTCTCCGCGCAGGACGTCTACGGTCCCATCAACGAGCTCTGGGGCTAACGCGCTCCCTCACCGGTCGCGCTTCA
>JAYTVY010000411.1:0-7726 GCA_043743755.1 Bryobacterales bacterium
CGGCTCCATGCCCACCGCGCTCCACGTTATGGTTGACCCCTCCGGGGTTTCTCCCGGCTCCTATCAGGGGACCATCACCATCACTGCGCCCAATGCCAGCCCCTCCACGCGCAACGTCAACGTCGCGCTTACCGTCACGGCCGCCGGTCAGCCCAGCCTCAATCTGAAACCGGGCAACATGACATTTTCGTTCGTGCAGGGCGCCGCTGCTGTCACGCGTCCGCTGTCTGTATCGAATGTGGGCGGCGGCTCCATTTCGTTTAAGGTCGCAACTGCCAATACGGCCGGACTTTCTTGGTTGAGCGCGGCCCCAGCCAGCGGCGTCGTCAATGCGTTCGCGTCCACGCCTGTCAGCGTTACAGCCAATCCCAGCGGCCTCAAACCGGGAACGTACTCGGGCACCGTCACCGTCTCCAGTACGAACCCCGCGCAGAGCGTCACGCTGGCAATTGCGATGACCGTCAGCGCTGTTCCGCAGACCATCCTGATCCCGCAAACTGGTCTCACGTTCACCACCGTGGAATCCGGCGGCCCTCCACCACCGCAGTTCTTCAATATTCTCAATACCCGCGTGGGGCAGATGCGTTGGACTACCACGGCCGCCACACTCAGCGGAGGCGGCTGGCTTACCGCATTTCCCGGCGCCGGCGTAAGTGATGCCGGTTCTCAGATAGTTCCGCAGGTTCGCGTCGACGTGAATCCTGCCGGTCTGCAGCGCGGTGTCTACTATGGGTCGGTTCAGGTAAATGCGCCCGAGGCCGATAATAACCCGCAATTCGTCTCGGTGATTCTGAATGTCCTGCCGCCGGGCAGCAACATCGGCCCGCTGGTGCAGCCTATCGGGCTGATCTTCTCCGCGGTTGCCGGCGGCGATTCTCCCAGTTCGCAAAGCGTCCTGGTGCAGAACCTCAACAGCACGCCGGTCACCTTCCGCTCCGGCCGCGTCACCGTCGATGGAAACAACTGGTTCACGTCTATTCCCGCCGATGGCTCGGTCACCCAGGCCCTGCCCGTCCGCATCGTGATCCAGCCTCAAATAGCAGGCCTCGCTGCCGGCGTTTATCGAGGCAGCCTGACCTTCTCCTTCTCGGACGGCAGCGTCCGAAATGTCGCGCTCGTGCTGGTGTTGATCCCGCCCGGGTCCTTGTTGCCCACGGGCGGATCCAACGCCTTCCGCGACGCCCAAAATGCCTGCACACCCAAGCTCCTGGCGCCGGTTTTCACGCTGCTCTCCGATGGCTTCAGCGTACCCGCCGGATTCCCGGCGCAAGTGGCCATCAAGGTGGTGGACAATTGCGCCCATCCCATGACCACCGGCAGTGTGGTTACCAGCTTCTCCAACGGCGATTCGGATATTCCGCTGATCTCGCTCAAGGATGGCACCTGGGCCGGCACTTGGCAGCCGCAAAACAAAACCGCTCAAGTTCTGGTCACCGGCGTCGCACAAATCCCGGATCAAGGTCTCACAGGCAACGTGCAAGTCAACGGATCCTTCCAGACGCAGGCGCCCGATACGCCACCGGTCGTGCCTATGAACGCCGTGGCAAATGCCGCCAGCGGCACCTTGCAGGTTTCTCCCGGCACCATCATCAGCGTTTACGGAACTAAGCTGGCCACAGGGGTGGCGGTAGCCGGCAGCCTTCCGCTGCCCACGAATCTGCTGAACAGCAGCGTGAACATCGCGGGCTCCAAGGTCCCGCTGATATTCGTGAGCGATGGACAGGTGAACGCCATCGTTCCCTATGGCATCCCGGTGAATACCGATCACCAGGTCGCCGTCATTCGGGGCGCCAGCCTCTCCGGCCCGCAGCATCTCACCGTCGGACCAACCTCCCCCGGAATTTTCACCACCAGCCAGACCGGCAAAGGGCAGGGAATCATCGTGGACATCGCCAACAATATCGTGGACCAGAACCATCCTGTCAAAGCCGGCGATGCCATCGTGATCTACTGCACAGGCTTAGGTGAAGTTAACCCGCCAGTGCCAAACGGCAAGCCCGCGCCGCCGTCACCGCTCTCGAGCGCGGTCAACCAGGTGACGGTCAGCATCGGCGGTGTCACGGTAAACCCCTTCTTCGCCGGTCTCACGCCGGGGTTCCCGGGATTGTATCAAGTGAATGCGATCGTGCCCGCCGGGATTACGCCAGGCAATCAGGTGCCCGTGTTCTTGACGCAGGCAGGACAGGTGAGTATGCCGGTGACTATCGCGCTGAAGTAACGGCCGCGGTACGCTAATCGAATGACCACTCTCGCGGCCGGCCTCGCGTTTCTGGCTTCCTGCGCGGCTGCGCTGGCGCTGGCCGCACAATCAAGCACTACGCTGCTGCCCGGCGCCGCCTTGCGCGCTATCGGCGGTGAAGCATCGGGCGCGCGAGCGAAACACACCGTCGTCGATCTCGGCCGGATGCATCGAGTCCACGGCTCGCCGGGATTTCACCAGGCTGCGGAGTATATTGCCGGCAAGGCTCGCGAATACGGACTCGAGGACGTCCACATCGAATCGTTCCCGGCCGACGGCAAGACCACCTACGGCACATTTCGCGCGTACTACGGCTGGCAGGCCAAGTCCGGCATTCTCACCGAGGTCGCGCCACGCCGGCGCGTTCTCGGCGATTATTCAAAAGTGCGCGTCGCCTTAGCCGATTACAGCAACAGCGCCGACGTCACGGCGGACCTGATCGACTGTGGTCCCGGCGTCTCCGATGCCGATTACGCAGGCAAGGACGTAAAGGGAAAAATCGTTCTGGCGGGAGGATCGGTCGCAGGCGCGCACCATCAGTCCGTCGAATTGCGCGGAGCAGCCGGCGTGCTCAGCTATCAGCCCAACCAGATAACCGGCTGGTCTGGCGATTATCCCGATCTGATCCGCTGGGGCCACCTTTCGCCGTACAACATGGCCAACACGTTCGCTTTCATGATCTCGTTGCGCGAGGCGCGCGATCTGCGGGCCCGGCTCGCGAAAGGCGAGAGAATCCGTCTGCACGCCGCCGTGCATGCGCAGATGCGCGCCGCCGATTTCGAGGTGGTAACGGGAGTCATCCGAGGGACCGATCCGAACTCCGGCGAGATCGTTCTCAGTTGCCATCTCTGCCACCAATCGCCCGGCGCCAACGATGACGCCAGCGGCGCGGCAACCATTCTGGAAGACGCCCGCTTGCTCGCGAAGCTGATCGACTCCGGCAAGCTCGCGCGGCCGCGCCGGACCATTCGCTTTATGTGGCCTCCCGAAATCGCCGGCACCGCTTGCTATCTCGCTCGCCATCCCGATGAAGCGTCCCAGATGATCGCCGCCATCCATATGGATATGGTGGGAGGCGATCCCCACATCACCAAGGCGATCCTGCACCTCACGCGCACGCCCGCCTCGCTGCCCAGCTTCGTAGACGATGTCGCGGCCGTCTTCGGCGAATATGTAATCGATGGCGCGCGCCGGGCCGCGATGGCCGGCGACACTTCCAACGCCAACTACTCGCCCGAAGGCTCCAAGGATATGCTGGTGGCCGACTTCCACGATTTCACCATGGGCAGCGATCACGACGTCTACCAAGAGGGCACGTATCGCGTACCGACAATTTATCTGAACGACTGGCCCGACGTATTCATCCACACCGATCGAGACAAGCCCGAGAATCTGGACGCCACGAAGCTGCAGCGGGTGGCGGTGATTGGCGCAGCCAGCGGGTATTTTCTGGCGTCGGCGGGGAAGGCGGAAGCGCGAACGCTGGCTATGGAAGTTTTCCTCCGCGGTGCAGCCCGTCAGAGCGCGGCGTTGGCCCGGGGCTTGGCCGCCAGCGACGCTCACGATGGCCAGACGCTCAACATGTTTGCGGGGCAGCATGAACTGGCCGCGATGCGCTCAATTCTACGACTCGCTCCCGACGCCGCTCAGACAGTAGCTGGATTCGTTTCTGAGATCTGGACGCGCGAAAACCAGGCAAGGGCCATCTATAAGAGCGCTCGTGGATTCTCGGAGTTCTGGTCGTCGCCTTATGTCCCGATCCGCAATCCTGAGGTCAAGGGGCCTCTCGATGTTTACTATTACGACTACATTCGCGATCATCTCAAGGACGCTGCGGAACCCACGCTTACCGGAGTGTTCGCTTACGAGGCGCTCAATCTAGCCGATGGCAAGCGAACCGTCTGGGAGATCGCCGATGAACTGCGCATTACCTGCGGCCCGGTCAGCAGCCAAGATGTCATCGCCTACTTTGTCCTTCTGCAACGTGCCGGCGTCGTCGCCTTAAAGGAGGACAAATGAAAGTTCGATGGGGTGTCCTGGGCGTCGCGGGCATCGCGACTCGCAAGGTGATCCCGGCTATGCAACTCGGAGAGCATAGCGAAATCGTTGCGATCGCCTCACGCGATCTCTCTCGGGCCGAAGCCGCCGCTCGCGATCTCGGCATCCCCAAAGCGTACGGCTCCTATGAGACGCTTCTCGCCGATCCTGAAATCGAAGCAGTCTACAACCCGCTCCCGAATCATCTGCACGTCCCTTGGTCCATCCGCGCCGCCGAAGCCGGCAAGCACGTGCTCTGCGAAAAACCCATCGCGATGAGCGTCGCGGAAGCGCTGGAACTGGTTCGCGCCCGCGACCGGACGGGCGTGAAGATCGGCGAGGCCTTCATGGTCCGCACCCATCCCCAATGGCTGCGCGCGCGTGAACTTGTCGTCTCCGGCCGAATCGGCCAGCTTCGCGCCATTTCCGGTTTCTTCAGCTATTACAATGACGACCCCGCCAATATCCGTAACAAGGTGGAACTCGGCGGCGGCGCGCTCATGGACGTAGGCTGCTACCCGATCTTCTGTTCGCGATTCCTGTTCTGCGAGGAGCCGGCGCGCGCGTTCGGCGTGATTGACCGCGATCCCGCATTCGGCACGGACCGCCTCACCTCCGCCGTGCTCGAGTTTCCATCCGGACACGCCATCTTCACGTCGAGCACTCAGATCGCGAAGTACCAGCGCATGCTGCTAGTGGGCACTCAGGGCCGCATCGAAATCGAGATCCCGTTCAACGCTCCGAATGATCGTCCCACACGAATCCTGATCGACGACACATACGAAGAATTCCCGATCTGCGATCAGTACACCATCCAAGGCGACCTGTTCTCCCAGGCCATCCGCGAGGGCGGTGACGTGGCCGTGCCCCTGGAGGAGTCGGTAAGGAACATGACCGTCATCGAGGCGATCCGGCGGTAGGGCCCCACACTCTTCGTCCGCTCATCCAGGTTTCCAGAATTTCCACCACGCCGGAGCTCGCGCGAAATCGCACCAGATCCGCTCGCTCACCTGCGGTCAATCCACGCATCCTTCCGGACACGCGGCCCACCCGCGCCGGGTTCCGAGTCGCCAGCATGACGGCATCGCGCAAGCTTACGCCCGCCAGCCGCATCAGATTGCCAATCGCGTGGTGCATCAGCAATGCGGAACCCGCCAGCCGAGTCCCACCGAGCAGCCGCACGCTGCCATCGTCATGCAGTTCGACATCCACTTCGCCCAGCTTGTAGCGGCCCGGTGCGCAGCCGGCCGGCATCACTGCATCGGTAACCAGCAGCGATCGCTCCAATCCCTTCGCGCGCAGCGCCACTTTCAGAAATTGAGGCTGCAAATGAATTCCGTCCACAATAAAGCTGGCCGCCAGGCGATCCTCCGCAAGTTGATCCCAGATGTAATTCGGATGCCGCGGCAGCGCCGCATGGGCGCCATTTCCGATGTGCGTCGATAACGTCGCCCCGGCCTTCACCGCATCCTCGATCTCGCCGGCGCCGGCTTTGGTGTGCCCGATGCTCACCACCACGCCATCGCTGACCAGCTTCTCAATGAAGCGCGCAGCCCCAGGCCACTCGGGCGACATCGTCAGCAGCCGGATGTTGCCTTCCGCGGCGTCTTGAAGCCGGCGAAATTCATCGAGATTCGGCGGACGCACCCAGCGCCGTGGATGCGCGCCGCGTGGACCATCTTCCGGGGAAATATATGGACCTTCGACATGAAATGCTTCCATCGCGCCGCCCTCCGGCAGCGACTCTCGCGCGCGGGCCAAGTTGCGCAGCGCGCCGGTCATTTCCTCGGGCGCGTTCGTAATCACCGTGGGAAAAAAGCGCGTCACGCCGGTCGCGAAGATCGCACGGATAGAGGCTCCGATCTCGGCATGCGGCGCAGACGGAGAATTGTAATCGACGCCCGCGAATCCGTTCACCTGCAGATCGATAAATCCCGGCGCGAGATACACATCCGCGGGCGCATCGGCCAGCAGCGGTTCCACTGAATGAATGGTTTCATCGAACGAAACCTCAATCGCCTCGCTGCTTCCCGGAACCCGCCCGTTACATTTCATCGCACCGCCGATTTATGCACAAGTTTCCCACAGCAGTTGCGGCGCAAACCACTGAACCGTCAAGCGATAGACCTGTTGAAAAACGCGTATCGGACACGCGGAAACCCTGGCTTCCCGGGCCCAGTGCTGGTACAACTACTTCAGATCCTCTTGCAGGTGTGGTTCCGGCGGGTAATCTCGGGGGAGGTGGCCGTCGGGACCGCACTTGCGGATCGCTTACACTGCCACCGGCTGCCGCGTCTTCGTAACCGGCGTCAGCCAACCGTGCTTGTCTTCCGATTTTCCACCCACCAGATCGAAAAAGGCGCGCTGGATCTTTTCGGTAATGGGTCCGCGAGCGCCGGCGCCAACCATGATGCGATCCACGGAGCGAATCGGCGTGACTTCCGCCGCCGTGCCCGAGAAGAACACTTCGTCGGCGATGTACAGCAGCTCGCGCGGGATGATGGTTTCGACAATTGGAATATCCAGCGCGCGCGCCAGCTGAACCACCGTGTCGCGCGTGATGCCAGGCAGCACCGATGCGCCCAGCGGAGGCGTCAGCAGCTTGCCATCGCGCACCAGGAACAAATTCTCGCCGGAGCCTTCGCTCACATAGCCATTGTTGTCGAGGGCGATGCCTTCCGAGTATCCGTTGACCTCGGCTTCCATGCGAATCAACTGCGAATTCATGTAATTCGCGCCGGCCTTCGCCAACGCGGGCAGTGTGTTGGGCGCGATGCGCGTCCAACTGGATACGCACACGTCAACGCCCTGCGCAAGCGCCGCTTCGCCCAGATATTTGCCCCATTCCCAGCAGGCGATGTACACTTCCACCGGATTGTTGAAAGGCAGCACGCCCACATCCCCATAACCGCGAAATACGATGGGCCTCAGATAACACGAATTCAGTCCGTTGGCAGCCACTACGTCGCAATGCGCCGCGGCCAGCTCCTCGGCGCCGAACGGAACATCCATGCGATAGATCTTGGCCGAATCCACCAGCCGGCGCATGTGCTCCTTCAGCCTGAAAATCGCGGGCCCATGCGAGGCCGTATCGTAGCAGCGAATTCCCTCGAATACCGAGCTTCCATAGCTGGTGACGTGCGAGAGAACGTGAATCCTCGCCTCGTCCCAGGGAATCAGGCGGCCGTTGTGCCAGATCTTTTCGGTGGGCTTGAGCATGGTCCATTTTACTATGCCCGCCGCGTTTAGAACACCAGTCTTCCAGCTTGCTACAATCAAACGCATCGGGATCGGATCGCCGTATCCTCTCCCACGCGCGGCCGCCTCGCCGCAGACCTTCTGGAGTAACCCCATGTCCCACGCCTATCGTTTCGCTCTCGCGGCCTTGTTCGCCGCCGCTCTTGCCACCGCCGCCGACTTCAAACGCGACATCATCTATCAGATCGTCAC
>JAYTVY010000412.1:0-9402 GCA_043743755.1 Bryobacterales bacterium
GGCCGATGCCGAAACCGCCGATACGGCAAAGGAGCTCAACTTCGAGGGACGGCTGGAATTGCTGCCTATCGAGCGCGGCGTTTCGCCGCTTCGCAATCAGTTCGGCGCCGCTCTGACCCTGTTGCTGGCCGGTACCGGGCTGGTCCTCTTAATGGTGTGCGCGAATGTAGGCGGGCTGCTGCTGGCCAGGGCGATGGCGCGAGAGAAAGAAACCGCGATACGCCTCGCCATCGGAGCCAGCCGGAGCCGCCTGATCCGGCAATGGCTCACCGAAAGCCTGCTGCTGGCGGCCCTGGGAGCGCTAGGCGGGATCGCGGCGGCCTGGATGGCGCTGCCCACGCTGCTGCGGCTGATCCCTCCGTTGAGAGACCGCGGGGGCGAGTTGCTGGCCCTGCAGCTGAACGCCGGCGTCACTTTGCGTGTGGCGCTGTTCTGCCTGTTGGCCTGTCTGGTTTCGGCCGCGATCGCCGGGCTGGCCCCCGCCTGGCGAGTGGCGCGGAATGATCTCCAGAGCGTGCTGCGGACAGGCTCGGGCGATTTCCGCCACGGTCGCTTTCAAGCGCTGCTGGCCGTCATTCAAGTGGCATTGTGCACTCTGCTGCTGTTTCACGCCGGCCTGACACTGAGAACCCTGCATAACCTGCGCAGCCTGGACCCCGGATTTGATGGGGGACATGTCGTGATCTTCTCGGTGGACCCGTCCATGGCTCACTACAACGCCGGGCAGACCTGGACACTGCGGCAGAGGCTTACCGAACGCGTGCGAGCGCTGCCCGGAGTGCAGGCAGCCGCTGCCGCCGGGCGTGGATTGATGCGCGGCATTGGACTGAAGACGTCGGTGATTCTGCCGGGTCAGAAGCTGACCAAGAGCCAGTTCATGAACTCCAGCCTGAACGAAGTCGCCACCGGTTATTTTGACGCCATGGGAATGCGAATCGCCGCGGGCCGCGATTTCCGGGACTCGGATTCCGGCGCTGAGCCGCGTCCCGCCATAGTGAATGAGGCTTTCGTGAAGCGCTTCTTCAACGGCCGCGATCCGCTCCAGCAGGTCTTCGCCACCGGAACGGCATACGTGAAACCGGGCTTTCGCATTGTCGGCGTTGTCAGCGACGCCCACTACCGCTCATTGCGCGAGACGCCGCCACCCACCTTCTATAGCTGCCTGTGCGGTCCGGATTCGGAAGCCTCCAGCTTTATCCTGCATGTCCGGACCCACGGCGATCCGCGCGCGTTGATCCGTCCGGTAAGTGAGGCGCTCGCGTCTTTGGACCCGAGCATGCCTTTCGTGGAGGTGCAGACGCTATCGCAGGAAGTAGACCGGTCGCTGTGGCAAGAACGCATGGTGGCGCTGCTGGCGTCCTGGTTCGCGGGTTTCGCGGCGCTGCTAGCGGGACTGGGAATTTACGCTACGCTGGCCCATTTTGTGGCGGCGCGGCGGCGGGAAATCGGAGTCAGGATGGCCTTGGGCGCGGGTCCTGTGAACGTCATCCGCCTCATTTTCGGCCCGCTGGGAATCATTGCCGGGTGCGGAGTGCTGACAGGACTGGCGGCCGCGATTACCAGCGCCGCGTGGGTGTACGGAGCGGCCACCTGGGATATTGGGGCGGTACTAGCCGCGGTCCTTCTCTTGTGCATAGTAGGGATTGCGGCGGGAGCGCCGCCGGCCTGGCGCGCGTTGCACGTAGATCCGGCGGTTGCTCTGCGCGAGGAATAAACTCCGGTTCGCCCCATCAGGCAACGCGGCCGTCCCAGCGTCCTTGCGGCCCTTGGCCAGCACCTGTAGCATGGCCGCATGCGACTGTTTTGGTTCCTGTTAACGATAGTGCTGGCCGGAGGCGCCGCCCTCGCCCAGGACCTCTCCGGCGTGTGGCGCTGGAATCCCGAAAAAAGCAAGCCGTCAGGCCAACCTCCTGAGGATATGTGGGTGCAGATCGAACAAAACGGGCCGAAGATTGCAATCACGCTGCGGTCGCGCCACGGGGGCGTCGAAGAGACCATGCAGGCTCACTACGTAGTGGGTCCGGGCGAGAGTTCGAACCAGATCCACGGCGCACCGATGAAGAGTTTTGCAAGCTGGGAGGGCCGGACGCTGGTGGTTAAATCCGCAGCCCTGTTCGGCGGCAAGGAATTACGCATGACGGACCGTTGGACCGTGGCGGCAGACGGAAAGTCGCTGACCTTTGAAGAGCGTCACCAGTTTGCCGGCGAACCGCCGGGCGACGATATGACTCTTTTCGAGCGCAGGCCGGCCACGGATTGGAAAGGGGACGAAAAACCCAAGCCCGCGGAAGAAGTTTACAAGAATATCCAGGTGATGAAGGGCGTTCCGGCGCCCCGGTTGATGACGGTGATGGTATTCTTCACGCGCTGGCTGGGTGTTGAATGCAAACATTGCCACACGGGGAATGAATTCGAGAAAGACGACAAGGTCCCCAAGCAGACCGCGCGCAAGATGCTGCTGATGGTGCGCGCGATCAATAAAGACAATTTCGGCGATCACGGCCCGGTAACTTGCTGGATGTGTCATCGCGGAAGCGCCGTGCCCGAGTCGCTTCCGAATTGATGAAATCGCGGCGCCCTACCGAGGTTCGGTCTTCGTCTCGGACGCCACCACGGCCGGAATATTTTCGTCGCGCACCAGCTTGTTGAACGCCGCCAAGTCCGCCTTCATCACCTGATCCAGCTTGCGGAGTTGGACGTTGGTCTGGCTCGCCAAATCCTCAAAGACCATGCCGGTCTGCGCGGTGGGAACGTTGTCCGAGCTTTCCACCACTCCCAGCAGGTGCGCCAGCTTGTTGTTCAAGCGGATAGGGAAGTTCAGCGGATCTTCGCTGGCCCGATTCTTGGTCTGGTAAAGCGCCTCTTCCACCTCGGTGAACTTCTTCGAGAGCGCTTTGGCGGCATCCACTACTTTCTGGTCCTTCACGCGCTCGATATAGCCATCCAGCTGCTTGCGGATGTCGCGGATGTGGATGATATCGTCATTCACGATGGTGAGCTTGTCGCGGATCTGGAGCGCGAGGGCAAGCTGGCTGGCAAACTCCTCCGGCGTTGTGGTCAAGCGTGGGTCCTTTTTCACTTCGAAATTCTTGGTTTGGGACTTGCCGTTCACCGTCAAGCGGACCTGATAGGTTCCCGGCGTCACCAGTGGGCCGCGCACGGTGCCGGCCCAGAAGATCATCCCCGCAAATTTTGTGGCGTCGGGATAACGCATATCCCAAACGAAGCGATTGAGCCCTTTTTCCGCGGGCGCGCGGTCCGCGCCGGCAGGCGGACGCGGCCCTTCCTCTTCCTCTTCGGCATGCTCCTCGGCGGGCTTCTTCTCCTCCTTGCTGGAGAACTTGCGGATCGGTTTGCCGGAGTTGTCGAGAAATTCGAGCGTAAGGTCGCCCGCCGGTTTGTCCTTGAGCGAATAGTAAATCACGGCCCCGCTGGGAGGGTTCTTTCCGGCGGCGGTGTCGCCACCCCCGCCGCCGCGGAATCCGCCGCCGCCCATCCGATACGCGCTCCTGGGAACGAACAGGTGTGTGTCATCGCGCAGGGCCGCCCCATCGGCAACCTGGTAAAGCAGCGGAAGATCGTCGAGAATCCAGAAGGCGCGTCCTTGCGTGGCCACCACCAGTTCGTTTTCGCGCTGGTGGAATTGAAGATCGGTGATGGGGACCACCGGCAGGTTGAGCTGCAGCGATTGCCACGCAGCGCCCCCGTTAAACGACGCGTACATCCCCGTTTCGGTGCCCGCATACAGAGCGTCGCGATGGTTAGGATCTTCCCGGATCACGCGCGTGAAGGCGTGCGCCGGAATTCCGCTGTCGATGCGAGACCAGCTCTTGCCGCAATCGGAGGTCTTATAAAGATACGGGCGGAAATCGTCCAGCTTGTACATAGTGGCCGCGAAATATGCGCCGCAGGCATCGAACGGCGAGGCTTCGATGGAGTTGATCTGGATCCATTCCGGCATGTTCTTGGGAGTGACGTTTTTCCAGGTCTTGCCGCCGTCCTGAGTCAGTTGCACCAGTCCGTCGTCGGTGCCCACCCAGATGGTCCCCTTCTTCAGCGGCGATTCCATCACGGTAAAGATGGTGTCGTAGTACTCGATGCTCGTGTTGTCCTTGGTGATGGGACCGCCGGACGGTCCTTGCTTCGATTTATCGTTTCGAGTGAGATCGCCCCCCAGGGCTTCCCAGCTTTGCCCGCCGTTGGTGGATTTGAACAGATGGTCGCCGCCGGCATAGAGCGCGGTGGGATCGTGTGGTGAAAAAAGCATGGGAAAGTTCCACTGAAAGCGATACTTCATCCCTTCGGCGCCGTAGCCCATGGGATTGTCGGGCCAGACTGTGACATTACGCGTTTGCCCGGTGCGGTGATCGTAGCGCGTGATCAGGCCGTCATATGAGCCCGCATAGACGATCTCGGAATTCTTAGGGTCCGGCGCCAGCCAGCCGCTCTCGCCGCCGCCCACGCTGTACCAGTCCTGGTCGGTGATCATGCCGCCTCGGCCGCGCGTGGCGGTCTTCACGGTGGAGTTGTCTTGCTGCGCGCCGTAGGCGTGATACGGGAAATCATTGTCCAGCGCGACCCGGTAGAACTGGGCGGTGGGCTGGTTGCCTTCCGTGCTCCAGGTGTTTCCGCCATCGACGGAGATGCACGCGCCGCCGTCGTTCGATTCGATCATGCGCTGCGAATTATTCGGCGCGATCCACAGTAAATGCTCGTCGCCATGCGGCGTGCGCAGGCCTTTGTAAGTCTTGCCGCCGTCTTCCGAGCGCCACAGCGTGGTGTTGGGAACATACACCACGTCGGCCTTCCGCGGATCGGCGATGATGCGCGAGTAATACCACGCCCGCTGCCGGAGCTTGTTTTCGGTATTGACCTTGGTCCACGTTTTTCCGGCGTCGTCGGAGCGAAAGACGCCGCCATCCTCGGCTTCGACGATGGCCCAGACCCGATCGGCGTTCGCACCGGAGACAGTGACACCGATGCGGCCAAGCGTACCTTTGGGCATGCCCGGGTTGCGGCTCAGTTCGGCCCAGGTTTCGCCGGCGTCGGTGGATTTGAATAGCCCGCTGCCCGCTCCGCCGCTCTCCAGCGTCCACGGCTTGCGGTATACCTCCCAGAAGCCCGCGTAGAGCATGTCGGGATTCACGGGATCGAGAGCCAGATCCACCGCGCCGGCCTTGGGTCCGCGGGTGTAAATCTGTTTCCAGGTCCTGCCGCCGTCGGTAGTTTTGAAAATGCCACGCTGATCGTTAGGGCCGAATTGATGTCCCAGCGCGGCGACGTAAACGATGTCCGGGTTGTGCGGATGAATACGCACGGCGCCGATCTGTTGCGTATCCTCGAGCCCCATGTGCTTCCAGGTTTTCCCGGCGTCCGTGGATTTGTACACTCCGTCGCCGGGCGAAGCATTGCCCCGAATATCGGGCTCGCCCATTCCAGCCCAAACGATGCTCGGATTCGATTCCGAGACAGCCAGCGCCCCCACGGAACCGGTGTGAATCTGCCCGTCGGTTACCGGCTTCCAGGTGAGTCCGCCGTCGGTAGTCTTGAAAACACCGCCCCCGGTGCCTCCGAAATAGTAAGTATTCGGCTGCGACGTAACCCCCGCGTTGGCCACGGAGCGGCCGCCCCGAAACGGCCCGACCTCCCGATACTTAAGCTGTTTCAGGTCATTGAGCCCGCTGTCCGCAAATAACGCGGCAGCGGCAAGGAAGAGCATGAATAGAGTGCGCATCGGATAGTCCCGAATTTTATCACGCCTCTCCGCCATGCCTTGGCGTTTGTGGAGGTTCGCGATGTATTTGGCGAAGGCCAGGGCGGATGGCTGAAGCGATCCGCGAGACCGCGTCGTGAGCGCCATTTGGGAAGCATGCCGGCCACGGCCCCGCGCCACGGTAATGCCGTGCGGCGCTGATGGCCTCCTCCGGCGTGGTAACAACGGAGACGTCTCCCAGCCGGGCGGCGCGGGCGGCGCGATCGGACTGGCGGTCATACTTGCGAGGCCAAGGGCGCGCCACCAGCGGGACGCGGCACGCCAGCGCCTCTTGAACGGTATTGTATCCGCCGCCGCCGACGATCACCGGTGCTCCGGGGAAGAGATCAATTGCCGGCCAATGGCGAATCCAGCGTTCTGGAGGGCATCCTGGCGGGCAAACCGCTGCGACGCACAGCGAATCGGCGAGCTGCGCGGCCACTTCTCCATACCAGGCCAGTTCCTCCGCGTTTCCCGACGCGCACACTACCGGCCGGCCCTTTGGCGCGGCCGCGCTGAGTTCATCCGCCGATCTGACCAGCCAAGGCTCTGTAACCTCGCCGGGAAATTCGCAGCCTTCGCCCTCGCCTGGGATCAGGACCAGATCGTAATTCGATGCCACGAAGTCGCGCAGCGAAGCAGCGGATACGTATTCGGAACTAAGATCTCGATGCACCAGGATCTTCGTCGCTTCGAGTGCGGGAAGTATCGCCGCCAGTTCGCCGCCAAGCCCGCGCGGAAACGTATCCACGATCAGCGCATCCGGCCTTGCGGCTTCAATCTGCGCCAGCGCCGCCTCGCGCGACGCCACCACCACGATGTCAAGTCCCGATACCTGCGCGGCATATGGCGAGTTGGTCAGGATGCGCACCGCGTGGCAGGACGCTGCCGCGCGAGCGAGAGCGGCCGCGCGGGTCAGATGTCCCCAGCCCCCGCCAAGCGCGTAAATCAGCCAGGGCATCAGCTCGCGCTAAGGTCGTCTTCGAACTTTTTACGCGGTTTCACCAGAGTGGCGCCGTCGGCCTCGGTGAAAGTTGTCAGGTAATCGTCATCGTCGTACCCGTATCGATCGGTGCGCTGGCCGTAAGGATCGGCGACTTGGCCGCCCTGACAATCCGGACAGCCAACCGGCGTCAAGCGCTCGCACGCATGCGGGAAAAGGTAACCGACTTTCCGGGGACACACCCAATCGGTGGGATTCATCGCGCGCCTCCCTGCGACGCCAGGCGGCGCGACGATTTCAGAATCCGGTATGCGGCCAGCGACACCATCGCGCTGGTCTGCATCAGCTCCTTCGAATCGATCGCCATCGCCTTTACCGCGATCGCGTCTTCGCTGACCCGAATATCGCGGACGCTGGCAAATTGCGGCACTCGGATCTCCTCCTTGAGCGGCAGCTTCACCAATCGGGGATCGCCATACTGATCCGCCGGATAATCGAAGCGAAGGTCGAGCAGATAGCGCGTGCGGGTTTTCGTCTTATGCTTGCCGCGCGGATTGGTAAAAGTGCGTTTCCGCAGCAGCTCGGTGACGCTCTCCGAGAAAGCGGTTCCATCCAGCAATTTGCCGTCCAGCGTGAGCCATTCCTCCTCGAAAAACTGCTGCTTGCCGTTCTTACGCTGGTCCCAGGGCTCTTCCGAAATGAGCTTCGCGCAATTTTGCAGCGCCAGACGCACCGAAAAAGCACTCCGGCTGCCGGCATCCTGCTGCACGGCAGCCGCCAATTCTTTCAACAGCTGGCACCGGCCCCGGTGTTTCACCATTTGGTTCGAGTACACGAACGAATAGATGAAGAGGCCTATGCAAGCCAGAAACGCCGGAAGAGCTACGAGCGTGAAGAGTACCGTCTTATCGATAGTGGCCGAGGTGATGCCGCCCACAATAGCAATTACCAGACAGAGCCCGGCGGTGCGCCGCAGTTTACGCCGGAAGGCCTGGCGGTCGTCGATAACGCGCAGGATTTGTTCGGCGTCGGCTAGCACCGACGGAAGCGGCGACTTCGCTTCATAGGTGCCCGTTTTTACAAGTTGCGCGGTGTCTATCGCCATGTCGCCAGCTTTCCGGCTATCTTATCAGAGCGTGCTGGCCTACATCTCCTTCGACACGGTGCCGGCTCCCAAGGGCGCGGCGACACACATCCAGGCCTTCGCGCGCGCGCTGGCCGCGGATTTCGGCGGCGTCGAGCTGGTCACGGTGGCCGCCGGCCCGGAATGCGTGCCGGGTGTGGAGCGCTGGCCCGGCGTGATTCACACGGAGCTGCCCGCGGTGGGCGTCAGCTTGATAGACCGCGTGTTGTGCTTCCGGCACTATCTCTCGTCATGGCTCGCGAAACGCGAATTCGAAGCGGTGCAGTTCCGGTCGCCTTTTGAGGGCATGGTGGTCCTGAAGCAGTCCCGGCGGCCGCGTGCCGTCTTCGAGGTGAATGCGCTGCCGTCCGTGGAGCTGAAATATCGCTATCCGGAAATGGTTGATGATCGCGAGTTGATCCGCAAGCTGCTGGCGCAAGAGCAAGCGTGTCTGGAAGCAGCGGATCGCGTTGTGACTCCCAGCGCGGTAACGCGCGCCTATCTGACGGGAAATCGCGGCGTCGATGTATCCAAGATCGACGTCATTGCGAATGGAGTCGACTTGGCCGTGTTTCGCCCAGGGCACACGCCAGTCGCATCTTTTCGGCTGTTGTATTTCGGGACGCTCTCGGCGTGGCAAGGCGTCGAGCTGGGGATCCGGGCCCTTCAGCAGGCGCCCGCGACGCTCACCATTCTCGGCAGCGGCAGTGACCGGCAGCGCGATGCGCTATGGGCGCTCGCGGGAAAGCTGGGTGTCGCGGGCCGGGTAACCATACTGCCCGCCGTATCGCAGGCCGAGCTGGTGAATCATCTGCACCGTTCTCACGCCGCGCTCGCCCTGCTTGCGCTCAACGATCGCAACCTGGAGCAAGGCTGCTGTCCTTTGAAGATTCTGGAAGCGATGGCGGCGGGGGTACCGGTGATCGCCACGGACCTGCCGGTTGTTCGAGAGCTGGGACCGCACCTGCTGCTGGTGAAACCCGGATCGGTGGACGAAACCGCGCAGGCGATCTTGCGTCTGCGCGCCGATCCGGAATTTGCGCGCGACCTTTCGCATCGCGCCAGCGCCCATGTGGAACATAACTTCACCTGGGAACGCGCGGGCGCCGCACTCGTCCATGTTTATGAAGAGCTGGGTATCAGGCGGCTGAGCACCGTTTGAAGCTGTCCGCGTTCCCCGTCGAAGCTGAAATTCGCGATCATGCCGGCGCGGGCGGCGGCTCTGATGCGGTCGCGGTATGCGGGGCCGGCGTTCAGCCAATCGAGCACTGCTCCGCCGAGCCGTTGCAGCTCCCAGCGCGGAACAATGGTCCCAGTGGCGCCATGCTTGATAATTTCAGGGATGCCCCCTGCGTCGCTGCCGATACATCCGCACCCGGCCGCCATGGCCTCCAGCAGAGCGTTAGGCATGCCGTCCCAAAGCGACGGCTGAAGATACACGTCGCAGAGTTGCAGGTGCCGGTTCACTTCCGAGGACGTTTGCAAGTGCCCTGTGACCAGTATGCGATGGTCCGGCAGGGTGCCTTCGCCGAGCAGCGGAAGCAGACGGGGAATCTCGGAAGGGCGCACCTCGCCGATGATCAG
>JAYTVY010000413.1:0-5048 GCA_043743755.1 Bryobacterales bacterium
CCTTGTTGCAGACCAACATCAAGCGGATGCTGGCGTACAGCTCCATCGCGCACGCCGGTTACATCATGGTCGCCATCGCCGCGCATAGCCGGATCGGCATCGCGGCCGCGATGTTTTATCTCGCCGCTTACGCGCTGATGAACATCGGCGCATTCGCCATCGTCACGCACTTCTCGCGCCGGGGAGAAAAATACGTCACGATTGAAGATTTGTCCGGCCTGGGCTGGAAACAGCCGGTGACCGCCGCGCTGTTCACCGTTTTTCTGCTGAGCCTGATCGGCATCCCTCTGACCGCCGGTTTCTTCGGCAAGTTCTACATCTTCAAGGCCGCCCTTGATGCCGACTTGATCTGGCTGGCCGTCCTGGGCCTGCTGAACAGCGCCGTGGCGGCGTATTACTACCTGCGCATCATCGTGGTGATGTATTTCCAGGAGCCGGGCGAATCCTCTGAGAGCTTGGCCCCGCTGAGTGCCGGTGTGAAGACCGTGCTTTGGGTAACGGCGCTGGGCACGCTGGTGCTGGGGATTTTTCCGGGGTTACTGCTAAACTACGCGCGCAGCTCGAGTGATCTCTTCAAGTGATGTGAGATCAGGCCGCGGACCCGAACAGTGCGTTGGCCATCGCGTACTTCAGCGCGTCCACGCCCTGTCCCGTGACACTTGATAGCTCGAAGAAGGGCAGGCCCTGCTCGCGCGCCAGCTCTCGAAGAGCGTCGATCCTCTCAGTATCCTGCGCCACGTCGATCTTGGCGGCCACCAGCAGCATGGGCTTCTTCGCGAGATCTTCGTTGAAGCTGGCCAGCTCATGCATCACTACCCGGAAATCGTTCGCCGGATCGCGGGCTGTCAGCTCTGAGACGTCCACCAGGTGCACCAGCAGCCGCGTGCGCTCCACGTGCTTAAGAAAGCGATCTCCCAGGCCATGCCCCTCATGCGCGCCTTCGATCAGGCCGGGAATATCGGCCACCACGAACGTCCTATCGTCCACGCTCACCACTCCCAGGTTCGGCTCGAGCGTGGTGAAAGGATAATCGGCGATCTTGGGCCGGGCCGCTGAAATCCGCGAAATCAGCGTGGATTTGCCCGCATTGGGGAACCCGACTAATCCCACGTCGGCCAGCAGCTTTAGCTCCAGCCTGAGCGTTTTGTCGTCGCCGGGATGCCCGGGTTCGTGCTCGGTGGGCGCCTGATGAATTGGTGTTGCGAAGTGCTGGTTCCCGCGTCCGCCGCGTCCGCCGCGCGCGATGATGACGCGCTCGCCCGCCTTGGTGAAATCATGCAGCAGCTCTCCGGTGGCGAAATCGTAGACCAGCGTGCCAACCGGAACCGGCAGATCGATGGAGACGCCGTCGCGTCCGGTGCGCTGGCTGCCTTCGCCGTGGCGCCCCCGTTGCGCTTCGTGTTCGGGATTGAAGCGGAAATGCAGCAGGGTGTTGTGGTGATCGCTGGATACCAGCGTGATGTCGCCGCCGCGTCCGCCGTCGCCGCCGCTGGGGCCGCCGCGCGGGACGAACTTCTCCCGCCGGAACGCGAGGCACCCGTTGCCGCCGTCCCCCGCCTTGACGTGAATCTTTACTTCGTCGATGAACATGAAAAAGGCCGCGAGTCTGAGGACCCGCGGCCGTACCTTCGTTTCTGAAAAACGACCGGGCCTAAGCCTCGGTCACGATGCTGATGAACTTTCCCTGGCGGCCGCGATCGCGGAATTCCACGATGCCGTTCACCTTCGCGAAAAGCGTGTCGTCCTTGCCGCGGCCGACGTTCTCGCCGGGCTTGTAAACCGTGCCGCGCTGCCGGACCAGAATGGATCCGCCCGAAACCATCTCGCCGCCGAAGCGCTTCACGCCCAGCCTCTGCGCGTTGGAATCGCGCCCGTTTTTGGAACTGCCTAAACCTTTTTTATGCGCCATTGCCGTTTCCTATGCCAGAATCTCGCTCACCCGGACCTGCGTGAAGTTCTGCCGGTGCCCGATGGTGCGCTTGTACTGCTTCTTGCGCTTGAACTTGAATACGATCAGCTTGTCGCCGCGCCCGTGGCCGGTGATGGTGCCCTTGACGCGGGCATCCGCCAGCGCCGTTCCGGTCACCAGATCGCTGGAGTCGTGCATTACCGCCAGCACCTTGCCGAATTCCACTTCTGCGCCCGGATCGCCCTCGAGGGTTTCAACCCGGATCTCGTCGCCTGGCGCCACGCGATACTGCTTACCGCCGGTCTCAATTACTGCGTACATAGCGTTCCTCAGCCTTCTCGCCCTTCGTGAATTTGATGGGGGCCGCCCCGGTTCGTCCCGGAGGGCATAGAAGTAGTGTCGTCGCGACCTACAAGCTTTATCTTACAGCATGGGCGGGCCGAGGCGCAAATCGTGGGCCAAGGCTTACCGAGCCACGACCATAAGGGAGCGAGCCCAGGGGCGGGCGGCTACTTAGAGCTTCTTAATGTCTCGTACCCCAATCCCAGCGAAGAAGTACTTGGCCCCGTAGTTCTGGTTCATAACCTTGGAGAAGGCAGAAAGCACATTGATCCACTTTTTGAAGGACGGAGAACGCTCGAATAGATGCTCTCGCTCGCGGGTTTTCACGGCAACTCGCTTGCCGCTTGGCGCCGATTGAATCAGTGTGGGAACAATTGCCGGAAGCGATGCGCCCACCCACACGGCAATACACCCTGAGAATAGCGGCATATAGTAGCCAATTGAGATTTGGCGCGTCGCCCGCCGCATGCAATCGAGACGGAGAAAGCATAATAGAGGCTGGCATGGATATGGAAGAGACACGCGTGTTGCTGGTGGAGGACAACCCCGGCGATGCCCATTTGTTTCGCATCGCGGTGGCGGACGCGGGGGCGGGAAACATCCGCCTGGTGCATGAGGAGCGGCTCGCGGCCGCGCTGAAACGGCTGGCCGTGGAATCGTTTGACGTCATCCTGCTGGATCTCTCACTGCCGGACGCGCAGGGGATCGAGACGCTGGTTCGAACGCACGCGGGAGCGGGCGGAGTGCCCATCGTGGTCCTCACCGGACTCGATGACGAAGCGCTGGCGATTCGGGCGCTGCGGGAAGGCGCGCAGGATTATCTGGTGAAGGGGCAGGTGGACGGAAGCCTGCTGGTGCGCGCGATGCGGTACGCGGCCGAGCGGAAGCGCGCCATGGACGCGGTGGCGCGGCGCGAGGAATACTTCCGTTCGCTGATCGAGAATGCGCTGGACCTGATCAGCGTGCTGGATTCGGAGGGCGTGATTGGATATGCCAGCCCGTCGCACGAGCGCGTGCTGGGCTACCGGTCCGATGAGCTGGCGGGCAAGTTTCTGCTCGATTTCATACACTCCGAGGATCAGGCGCGGGTGGCGGCGGTAATCGAACGTGGCGGCGAGACGCTTTCCATCGAGTACCGCTTCCGCCACAAGGACGGTTCCTGGCGCGTGCTGGATTCTTTCGCGCGCAATCTGTCGAGCGTGGCCGCGGTACAGGGTATTGTGGTCAATTCGCGCGATGCCACGGACCGGCGGACGGTGGAAGACGCGGTGCGTGAGGCCAACCAGACGCTGCGCGCGGTGATTCAGACCTCCCCGCTGGCGATCTATTCCACCGACATGCGCGGCCAGACACAGTATTGGAACCGCGCGGCCGAGCGCATCTTCGGGTGGGCCGAATGGGAGCTTTTCCACCGCCCGCTGCCGCATCTATTGGCCGGCGACGGAGAAGCGCTGGCCAACCGGCTGGAGCACGCGCGCCGGGCCGATCCGGAAGTCGCGCTGGAGACGCACTGCCGCCGAAAAGACGGTTCGGTGCTGGATTGCGAGATCTGGAGCGCGCTGTTGCGCGATGGCGCGGGTGTGGAGAAGGGCATCGTCGATGTAGTGGCCGACGTCACCGGCCGCAAGAAGCTGGAGGAGCAGCTGCATCACTCGCAGCGGCTGGAGGCGGTGGGCCGTCTGGCGGGCGGCATCGCGCATGACTTCAACAATTTGCTGATGATTGTCACGGGCTATTCCCAGATTTTGATGAACGGGATGCGCGACGGCGATCCGGGGCGGAACGATGTGGAACAGGTACTGAAGGCCGCCAGCCGCGCCAGCGAGCTGACGCGGCAACTGCTGGCCTTCAGCCGGCGCCAGATTGTCAATGCCAAGGTGCTGGATCTCAACGCGCTGGTTACCGATATGGATCGCATGCTGCGGCGCGTGATGGGCGAGGATGTGGAAGTGGTGACCGAACTGGCGGGCGATTTGAAGCCGGTACGGGCGGATCCGGGGCAACTGGAGCAGGTTTTGCTCAATCTGGCGGTAAATGCACGCGACGCCATGCCGGCCGGGGGCAGGCTGACGATTGAGAGCGGCAACGTGTATCTGGACGAAGAATACGCGCGCACGCATGTCACCGCCAAGACCGGAGAATTCGTGCGCCTGTCGGTGAGCGATACGGGAGCGGGCATCGATGCGGCAACGCAAGAGCGCATGTTTGAGCCGTTCTTCACCACTAAGGAGCCGGGAAAGGGAACCGGGCTCGGGTTATCCACCAGCTACGGGATCGTGAAGCAAAACGGCGGCGATATCTGGGTGATCTCGGAGCCCGGCGCGGGTACTACGTTTGAGATTTACCTGCCGGCGGTTCGGGAGATTCCGGAACCCATCGAGCCGGTGACGCCGAGTCCAGTGCTGCATGGCGATGAGACTATTCTGCTGGTGGAGGACGACGCTGCGGTCCGGCATGTGCTGGAGACGATGCTGCGGAGGCATGGATACGAGGTGTGGGCCTGTCCATCGCCGGAGCATGCGCTGGAATTGGCGGGGCGGCATGGCGCGGCCGTGCGGCTGCTGATCACGGACGTGGTGATGCCGGGCATGGGCGGGCGCGATCTGGCGGCTAAGCTGACGGCGCTGTGTCCAGGGCTGGCAGTGCTGTATGTATCGGGCTATGCCGACACGTGGAACGATCTGGATGCGGCGTTCTTGCAGAAGCCTTTCGCGCCAGAGACCCTGGCGCTGAAGGTGCGGGAAGTGCTGACGAAGGGGAGCTGACGCCCAAATGCCGTTGTAGGGCGGGGCCCCTG
>JAYTVY010000414.1:0-8774 GCA_043743755.1 Bryobacterales bacterium
GGATGATGCTTCCCGGTTTGGCCGGATGCGTTCCGTTGTTCACCGTGTTGTCTTGATTCAGCGCGGAAATCTGTCCGGCGCCGGTAGCGTTGGCGGTGAATAAGCCCGGACCTACCGGATCGATTCGAAACAGGAAGCTGGAGACCACTTGGCTGGTGGACGCGCGCACTACTCGAATCTCCACTAGCTGTCCGGTGGGAGTGGCGTAGGGTACCTGGAAATTGATCTGGCCCGCGGATACAAACAGAAGCGGAGCCGCGACTGTTCCCACGAATACCTGCGTGTCGGCCAGAACCGTGGGCCGAGGATCGGTGCTGGATACTTGCGTACTGGTGGCGAACTGAGCGCCCGGGAACGTGAAGATGGCCGCCAGCATACCCGGTGCGAAGCGCGGGAAATAATTCCCGGCGTTTCCGGAGAACCGTCCCGATATCCCACCCGCGGCGGAAGTATAGTCGATTGCCGGATAGTAAAACAGCAGGCGGTTGGCGAATGCATCCAGCGCGATCGGATTGCCGAACGGATCCAGACCCACGGCTGTCGGCAGCGGCGTCTGCAGCGTGGCGGTGCGGTCCGTATTCGTGCTCAATGTTTCGAATTTTGGAAACCGCAGCAAGCGGCTGCCGAAAGTATCCGCCACCCAGATCTCACCAGTGAACTGATCTACAAAGACGCCGTGCGGATTATGCAAACCGTCTCCAACCGCTGCTTGCACCAGCGAAAAACTCGGCTGTTGATCGGAGGGCGCGGTAGGCACGTTGGGAAATACCAGAACGCGGTTGTTGGGCGCATCGGCGACAAAGAGTCGGTCTCCCGAATCGACGGAAATCCCCAGCGGCGCGCCGAAAACGATTTCGTCGGTGGAGATGAAGTCGCGCTGCCCGAAAACCGTCGTCGCGGTTTGGCCCGAAGTGAAGCCTCCGGCCTGCTTGCGGAAAAACAGGATGCGCCTGAGCCCCGGATCGGACACCACCAGGTGCCCGTCGGCGGTGAAGGCGATGCCGTAAGGCTGGCGCATGGTCTGCGAGCTGGCGTCGGTAACCTTGCTGGTGAAATTCCTTTGGCCGATCACCAGGTTAGCGTGCTGCAAATTCTTCTGACCTTGATCAAACGGCCGCGGAAACCGCAGCACGCGCCCGTTGGAACGGTCGGCAACCCACAGGTCCCCGTTCGAATCGACGGCGAGGCCGCCGGGGAAACTCAAGCCGGAGTCGTTCAACTGCGCCGGGTCATTGTTTGGAAAATTCACTTCGGCGGTGAAGAAATCAGGCTGGCCCAGCACCAGATCCGGCATCGATGTGAAATTGACGGTGCGATAATCCCGGAATCCGAGCACACGATTATTCAACGGATCGGCAACAAACAAGTGCGGCGGATCGGATCTGGCGTCCACCACCAGCGCGCCGCCACCCACCACGATGTTGCCCGCTTGCACGCCATTGGAGAGCCAGAGTTCGCGGCCTTCAATCAAGTTGGGCGAGTTGTATTGGAAATCCAGTTGCCCCAGCAGCCGGGTGGCATTAAAGAAATTACTGCCGGATTGCAGCGGAAAGTCGAGAACGCGATTGTTGCCCGCATCCACCACGTACATATCGTTGCCCGCGAATACGCCGGCCACCGGATTGGCCAGGGTTACGTTCGAGGGTTGCGGCTGGCCGCGGTTGGCTTTATTCGAGGTGGACGAGGTGAGGTCGGGCTGGCCGATCACGGCGATGCCCGGAGGCGAAAACGTAGTCGATTCGGCGGGCCAGGAGTCATAGGGATCGAACTTGACGATCCGCGAGTTGCCGGTATCCACCACCCAGGGATTGTTGCCTACGAAGAACACGCCTTCCGGGGGAATGAAACTTCCGTTGATTACGGCTCCCAGGGTGGTTTCGTTCAGAGCCGGAACCGGGGGACCGCCCGGCTGGGCAATCACGACGCCCATGATTCGCGCTGCCTGGTTGCCGCTGGAAAAGGGCGGCTCAAACACCACTACACGATTGCTGGCGTCGGGTACAAACAGACGCCCCTTGGGATCGAACGCCAGGCCCGAGGGCTGGCTCAAGAAGTTCTTCGTATTTCGAAATGAGTTGGGCGGAAGCGTATTGGTAGTGAAGTCCTGCTGGCCGAGCACGACATCGGCGGCGGGCTCATTGGAGGCGATGCTGCCCAGCAAGTCGGAACGGTAACGCAGGACGCGGTTGTTGCCCGCATCGGAAAGCCACAGGTTGCCGGACGCGTCGAACGCCAAACCGCTGCGGAACACACCGCCACCGGTGGTGAGCGCAATGGTCTTCTCGGTGGGAGCGGCCAGCCCCTCATTAGCCGCACGGCTGTTCTGGTCCTTCTGGCCGATCACCAGATCCACCAGAAGAAGGTCGCCGGTCTGCTGGAACGGCTTCGGAAAACGCAGCACCCGGTTGTTTCCGGCATCCGCCACGTACAGATTTCCGTTCTTGTCCACCACCAACGCATTCGGCAGGCTCAAGCCGCTGCTGAGATCGGTTCCCGGCCCCCTGGGCTGAGTCACCAGGAAGTCCCGCTGCCCGATAACTTTGTCGGCCTTGTCGCCCTTGGTGAACCCCACGGCGTTCTTCCAGGCGAGAACGCGGTTGTTGGAAGAATCGGCTACGTACAGGATGGGCGGGCTGGCGGAAGTATCCAAGGCGACAGCCTGTGGAAAATTCAATTCGCGGCCTTCGGCAAGATTGGGAGCGACTACGGTAGGAAGGCCAATCTGCTGCAGAATCGCCTGGCCGAAAGCCCGGCTGGGAAAGGGGTTGAATTGGGTTTGCGCGGGGACCAGCCGCGCGAAAGCGATTGCTAAAAAGATAGAAAGTGCGACTTGGAACTGTTTCATGGGGGTTTTCTTATTGAGACGCAACGCGGGAAGACGCCTTTCCTATTGATACCATACCGGCCTCATTCTGTCATCGGCGGAAGGCCGGTGGGGCTTTATTTTCATTGACCCCCGGACCGGCGGGGGGTAAGCATGGGGCGCAGGTAGAGCATTACCGTCACGGCTACTTTGCGGTTTCCCTGGGCGTTGGGGTGCATGCCGTCGCGCTGCATCAGATCCGCGTGGGCGCCAACACCTTCCAGCAGGAACGGGATGCGGCGTACCCGGTACTTCGCGGCCAGTTCAACATAGATTTTGTCAAAGGCCTGGATGTAGTCGGGGCCGTAGTTGGGGGGCAGCGTCATACCGGCCAGCAACACCGGGACACGCGCTTTTTGGAAGGCTGCCAGCATCTGGTCCAGGTTGGCCCGGGTGGTCTCGATGGGCAGCCCGCGCAAACCGTCATTTCCGCCGAATTCCAGCAGCACTATGCGCGGATGATAGGACAATGCTTCGGGTACGCGATTGACGCCGTCAGTGGTGGTTTCCCCACTGACGCCCGCATTTACTACCCGCCAAGCGAGGCCCGCGCGATCGAGTTCCTGCTGGACGAAATCGGGGAAGCTATTGCCGGGCTCGACGCCGAATCCGGCGGTCAGGCTGTCGCCAAACGCCACGATCACGGCCCGAGAATCGGGCTTTTCGGGCGCTTTCGGCGATGGGACGGACGCCGCCGCCGGCTGCGCTTCCGGCTTGGGGGCGCTGCCGCATCCAAATTGAGTTAAACCCGCGGCCACCGCCAGCCATCCAACGAATGAGATGCTCCTCACTGACTGCCATAATAGAGAATTGACCGACCAATCCGCGTCGAGGCCTATGATTCAGGTCTCGGGACTCACCAAAAGCATCGCCACCGCCACCCATCGTGTCGACATCCTGCGGGGGCTCGATTTCGAGATCCCGCGCGGGCAATTCGTCGCGATCATGGGCCCGTCGGGAAGCGGCAAGAGCACGCTGCTGGGGCTGCTGGCCGGCCTGGACGCGGCCACCTCGGGCAGCATCGTGCTGGACGGCGAAGATATTACGGGACTGAGCGAAGACCGTCTGGCGGTGCTGCGCGGGCGCAAGATCGGGTTCGTATTCCAGAGCTATAATCTGATCCCCACGCTGACGGCGGAGGAGAATGTCCTGCTTCCTTTCGAGCTGACGGGCGGCAATTCGGATGGGCGCGGGCGGGCCGGGGAATTGCTGGCAACGGTGGGTCTCTCAGACCGCGCGGATCATTATCCGGTTCAGCTATCGGGCGGCGAGCAGCAGCGCGTGGCTCTGGCGCGAGCCTTCATGGTGCGGCCGCCCATCCTGCTGGCCGATGAGCCCACGGGCAATCTGGACAGCCAGAACGGCCAGCACGTGCTGGACCTGCTGGTGTCCTTAAACCAGCGGGAGGGCACTACGCTGGTGCTGGTGACGCATGACCGCGCACTCTCGGATCACGCCGACCGCCGCATCACGCTGCACGACGGGCGGATTGTTTCCGACGAGCTGCGGGAACGGCCATGCTGAGGGGCTGGTCCATGGCTGCGCGCATCGCATGGCGCGAGGCCCGCTCTTCCGCGGTGAAATTCTCCTTCGTGGTGCTGGCGGTGGGCGTGGGCGTAGGCTCACTGACGGGAGTGCGAGGATTCAGCCGCGGTTTCCACGTCATGCTGCTTAGCCAGGCGCGCATGCTGATGGCCGCCGATCTGTCGCTGCGGGTCTTCTCGCTGCCGCTGCCAAATCAAACGGCGGCGATGGACGATCTGGAGCAGCGGGGAGTCAGGCGCACTTGGATCACCGAAACGCTCTCCATGGCGTCGGCGAACCCGGGGCAGCCGCCGATGCTGGTATCGATCAAAGCAGTGGATCCCAAAGTCTATCCGTTTTACGGTGAAATCCGGCTGAACACGCCCGGCACTCTTGCGGACCTGCTCAAGCCGGATGCGGCCGCGGTATCCGACGACATCCTGCTCCGCATGCATTTGAAAGTTGGCGACACGCTCCGGCTGGGCGGCCAGCCGTTTCGCATCGCGGGCGTGGTGGCTTTTGAGCCGGACCGCATGCTGGGCAGCCTGAACGTGGGCCCGCGCGTGATGATCACGCGTGAAGGACTTGACCGCACCGGCTTGATTCTGCCGGGCAGCCGCGCGGCGGAGCGCTTCCTGTTTCAACTGACACCGGGAGCACCCGATATCACGCAAGTTCGCGAACGGCTCAAAAAAGCCTTTCCCGAAGCGCTGATCGCGGATTATCGCGAGAGCCATCCGATCATTACGCAAGGTCTCGACCGGGCCACCACTTTTCTGAGCCTGGTGAGCCTGATCACGTTGGTTATCGGAGCGCTGGGGGTGGCCAGCGCGATGCACGCGCACCTGCAGCAGCGGCTGGATTCCATCGCGATTCTCAAGTGCCTGGGCGCGCGCTCCAGCCAGGTCCTGCGCATCTACTTGCTGCAGACGCTGGGACTCGGATTCACGGGCGGCGTGCTGGGCGTATTGATGGGGTTGGCCATCCAGCGCGCTTTTCCCGTTTTCCTGGCGCGCTTTTTCGACGTTAAGCCAAGCACATTCTGGGATGCGGTGACGGCGGCGCAAGGGCTCGCAATCGGCATCCTGGCCACTCTTCTGTTCACGCTGCCGCCCTTGCTGAGCATCCGGCGGATCCGGCCAGCGCTGGTATTCCGCCGCGAAATGTCCGAAATACGCTTGAAGTGGCCCGAGCGGCTGCGCAACGCGCGGCCTTCCATCCTGGCGGCGGCGGTGATTCTGGCGGGCATCGGCGGAATCGCGGCGTCGCTGACTACGGGGCCGCCTCAGGACGCCTGGAAAACCGCGGGGTACTTCGTGGGCGCGCTAGTGGCCAGCATCGCGATTCTTTCGGGCATCGCCATGCTGCTGTTGCGCGCGCTGCGGTGGATCACGCGGCGGTCAGCCCGTGCGCTGCCGGTGGGATTGCGGCACGGAATCGCGAACCTGTATCGTCCCGGCAATCACGCGCAGGGCGCGCTGGTGGCGCTGGGCATCGGCGTGATGTTTACCCTGACCGTGTACCTGGTGCAGCACGGCATCCTCACCGAAATGCGCAAGACCTCGCCTCCGGGGATGCCCAACGTGTTCCTGATCGATATTTCGCCCGCCGCGCGCGAGGGCGTCCTGGCGCTGGTGAAAAAGCAGCCTGGACTCGAAGGCGCGCCCGAATTCGTCGGCAGCGTGTCCGGAAAATTGATGGAAGCCGGCGGCGTGACCATTGAGCGGATGAAGTTTCTGGGCTGGGCGCGGCGCTTCCAGTTTCCGCGAAACCTGACTTCCACGGGCCTCAAGCCCGACTATTTGGATGTTCGAAGCGGACTCTGGTGGCCATCCGATTATCATGGCGATCCGCAGGTTTCCGTCTCCGAAGAGGCCGCCAAGATCCTGAAGCTGTCGCCCGGCTCGTCGACAACGTGGCTGATCGCGGGGCGCGAGGTAAAGGCGCGCGTGGCCGTGATTCACCGCATCGATTCCATCCATCTGGCCAGCCGCGTGGAGTTTGTGTTCAGCAAGGGATCGCTGGACGGATTCCCTATGATCTATTACGGAAGTTTGCGCGCGCGCGCGTCCTCCGTGCCGGCGCTGCAGCAGGCGCTCTATGACCGGTATCCCACCGTCACGGTGATGAACATGGCGGATGTGCTTGAGACTTTTCAGGGCGTGGTGGACCAGATCTCGACGGTGATCCGTTTTATCTCATTCTTCGCGATTGTCGCCGGAGCCATCATCCTGGCATCCAGCATCGCCGGAACGCGCTTCCGGCGCATCCGCGAGGTGGTGATCCTGAAGACCCTGGGAGCAACGCGCTGGCGCGTGAGCGGAATCTTCTCAGTGGAGTTTCTGATCCTCGGCGCCGTGGCGGGCATCATGGGAACGCTGCTCGCCAATGCTTTCTCAGGCCTGTTGCTGAAGCGATTCCTGGACGCCCACTTGCACTTCGAAGCCGGCGCGAGCCTCTCCGCCGTGGCCCTGACAGCCCTGATTGCAAACGCGGCGGGCTGGCTCGCCAGCTTCCGCATCCTGGGGCAAAAACCACTGCAAGTGTTGCGCGAAGAGTAGCTCTTGCGCTTACCCGAGTATCTCTCTCACCGGAATCGATAAACCCGGGAACAATTCCGTCTCTGTAATCTCGTCCGTATCGTCGAGCGCGGTGTGTTCCCCACCGGCCCGATAAATGCGCACACGCCGCTGCTTCGGATAGATTACCCATACCGCTCTGGCGCCGAATGCGAGATACTGCTCGATTTTGTCTTCCAAGTCCTGCGCGGTGTTCGCGGGCGAAACCACTTCAACCGCCAGCTCCGGCGCGCCTTCGATCCAGCCATCTTGATCCGCCTGACGGATTCGCGTTGAGCTCACAAAAGAGACGTCGGGTTGCCGCACAATGGGTGAATCGCCGCGTCGCAGGCTGAACCCCGCCTCGACAAGAACTTCCCCCGTGCGCCTGCTTTTGACGTACTCGGCGAGTGCTTGGGCAATCCTGTTTGCAATTCTCGCGTGCCGCAGGCTGGCTGGTGGCATGGTAATCAGCTCCCCCCGGTTAAGCTCGTGGTGCATGCCATCGTCGGGCAAGCGGAGGAACTGTTCGAGCGTCAGCAGCGTCTTCGTCCCCATCGCCTTAATGTTACCAACCCTCACGGGCGTTACGCTTCTTTACAGACAGAAGGCCGCCAAATGCGTTGAAATAGTAGAGAGACCCCAAACACACTATGAAACTCAGATTTACTCTTCTTACGCTCGCGCTGGCAATCAGCGCTTTCGCCGCCGACGTTACCGGCAAATGGACCGCGGAAGTAAAAGGCCGCAACGGCCAGTCCCGCGAAATTACGATGAACCTGAAGGCCGACGGCGCCGCTCTCACGGGCACCGTGAGCGCCATGGGCGGCGACACCGAGATCAAGGACGGCAAAGTGGACGGCGACACCATCACCTTCACGGTGGTTCGCGAGTTCAACGGAAACACCGTAAAGATCAACTACACCGGCAAGGTGGACGGCGACACCATCAACTTCAAGCAGCAACGCGACGGCGGCCAGGGACCGGCGCAGGAGTTCGCGGCCAAGCGCGCGCCTTCGGTCTAAGCTGCCGGCTATTTTACGAAGATCACGCCGAACTGGCAGTCCATCACTTCACCGGACTCGCTCACCAGGAAGTTGGAGGTGATGAGTCCGGTGGCGTCCTGGAACTGGCCTTCCCCGCCCTCCACCTTCCAGATCACCGCTCCGGCCAGTTGCTTGCCCTGCCCGCTGGGACCCATGTGACCCTGTCCGACGGTGCTGAAGCGCAGCGCGTGCCCGCTCTCCCCGAAGGTGATGACGCCGCTCTCCAGAAATACATCCTTGCCGGTGGAGCGCACCTCCGATTCGAAATAGGCGACGTCGCCCTCGGCGGGATGAAACGATCCGGACACGCCGTCCGGCCCAACCACCGTGACCAGTGAGCAGCTGGTGGCGCTGGTGGTAGCCTTCAGCACTCCAGGCTCGTCTCCGGCGGGGGTAGCGGTGCCTTTGAACTCCATGCTGTAAGTGATCTGGCGCATAGTCTTACTGTATCGAAACCATGGGGCGAGTTGATGCGCCTAGACGCTCGCGTCTCCCGTAAGGTGTATCCTTATCGGGAGACTAACAACTATGGCAACCGTACCTCCCGCATATCCCGTACCACCCGCAGCTCCCGTCCCGCCTTCGAGCAAAGGCAAACCGCTCTTTTGGATTCTCGGCGGATGCGCCGTTATCGTCTTCCTGGGCGGCATCGCCGTGGTGGGCGGGTTGATGTACCTCAAATCGAAAGGGCCCGCGTATCTGATCACGAGAGTGATCACCGCATCCAATCCGAATCTCGACGTGGTCAACATGGACAGCAATACGAACAAAGTCACGGTCCGG
>JAYTVY010000415.1:0-3129 GCA_043743755.1 Bryobacterales bacterium
CGCGCCCGAAACTTCGGATCCCGCGGCCGATCGCAAGGTGCTTCGCAAGCTGCACCATACCATTAAGAAAGTTACCGAGGACTTCGAGAGCCGCTGGCACTTCAATACGTCCATCGCGGCCATCATGGAGCTGATGAACCAGGTGTACGCGGCGGAAGCCGGCCTGTCCGCCGCCGTGCTCGAGCAAGTCAGCATCACCCTCACCTTGCTGCTGGGACCTTTCGCTCCCTATCTCGCCGAAGAAATGTGGGAAGAACTGGGCCGCACCGGCCCCGTGTTCCGCCAGGCTTGGCCCGCCTTCGAACCCGAACTAGCCCGCGACGAGGAAGCCGACATCGTGCTCCAGGTGAACGGCAAGCTCCGTGGCCGCCTGGCTGTCCCCTTCGGGACGGACCCGGCCGAGCTCGAAAGCCTGGCGCTGGCCGATCCCAAAGTCCGCACGCACATCGAAGGCAAGCAGATCAGGAAGGTAATCGTCGTTCCCGACAAACTGGTCAATATCGTGGTGTAATTACCACTATGTCCACCACCGACCGACGCACGTTCCTGAAATCCGGCGCCGCCGCCTCGCTCACGACTTCACTATTCACCGGCCAGGTCCGCGGCGCGAATGATCGCGTGGCCGCCGCGTTCATCGGCATGGGCAAGATGGGCCGCGACAATCTGCGTATCGCCATGCGGCAGGATAATCTGGTTCCCGTCGCGGTCTGCGACGTATTCCAGCGCAACTTGGACTGGGCCGTCAAAATCGGCAAGGACCAGGCCAAGCCCTATCACGATTTCCGCGAAATTCTCGCCGACAAGTCCATCGACGTCGTCTGCATCTCCACACCGGACCATTGGCACGCCTATATGACGGTGGAGGCCTGCAAGGCCGGCAAGGACGTCTACGTCGAAAAGCCCATCTGCGTCACCGTGGATGAAGGCACGAAGATGGTGCAGGCCGCGCGCAAGTACAAGCGCGTGGTCCAGGCCGGAACCATGCAGCGCTCGGCGCTCCACTTCCAGCACGCGTGCGATATTGTGCGCTCAGGCCGTCTCGGCGAGATCGCCTTCGTGCGCACCTGGAATTACGGCAACGGAAAACAGGCCGGCATCGGCGACCCGCCTGATCAGGAACCGCCCGCCACGCTGGATTGGGATATGTGGCTGGGCCCCGCCCCCAAGCGCCCCTTCAATCCGAATCGCTTCGGTGTCGACCCCGAAGATAAGTATTACTCCAACTTCCGCTGGTTCTGGGATTACGCCGGAGGCATGTTGACCGACTGGGGCGTCCACTGGCTCGACATCGTGCAGATGGCCTTCAAGGAAGCCATGCCCACCGGCATAACTTCCATGGGCGGAAAGCTCTGGGTGAAGGACAATCGCGAGACTCCCGATACCCTGCAGGTAACTTACGAGTATCCCGGCTTCATTGCCGTCTACGAAAATCGCAGCAGCAATTCACAGTCGATGTTCGAGAAAGGCGGCGGCATCCTGTTCCATGGAACCAAGGCCACGATGTTCCTGGACCGCACCGGTTTTAAGATCGTGCCCGAATTCAAATCCGACGTCGAGCCGATGGAAGAGAAAGCCGAAAGCAGCGGCAACCTCCGCCACTGGGCCAATTTCCTGGATTGCGTGCGCACGCGCGAAAAGCCGATCAGCGACATCGAGATCTGCCAGCGCTCCACCACGACGTGCCTCTTAGGCAACGTCGCGTTGCGTAGCCGCCTGCGCCTGGACTGGGACCCCGCGCGCTGGACCACCCTCCAGCCCGAATCCCACAAATACCTGAAGCGCGACTACCGCCCCCCCTGGAAACTCTCCGTCTAGCGGTACGGCGGGCCCCCCGGCCCGCAGCCGGCCCCCCGGCCGGCTCTCTTGTTTCCGCCTACTGCACCGCCACCGTAATCGGCTGGGTACTCGTATTATTCCCCACCGTCAACAGCACGATAAACGGCCCCGACCCCACCAGACTCGTCGGCACCACCGCGTTCACCTGCAACACGCCGGATACCAGCGTCGGCGCTTCTCCCGCGTACAAGATCTGCGCCGGCTGCCCCCCGATGGTCACCGACACCGGCGTCGCCACTGGTTTCGGGAAGGGCGGCGTTCCACCCGTTACCGACCCAGTCGCCACCGGCGGAGTCAGCAGACCCTCGCCCGTCGCATAGATCGATATCACCCGGCCCTTGGCCTCTGGATTCGATGCGCCATTTACCGAGAAGTTCTGATTCAGAATCGCGCCCTGGCCGCTCCCGGTCTGGGTAAGTGAGAAGATCGCGGGCGCCGTGTCGGCCATGCGCAGAACCAGCGGCGCGGAGGGCACGCCGTTGCGCGTGACCACTACGCTCACCGAGAACCGTCCCGCCATTTCGTAGGGGACGATGGCGTTGATCTGGCCCGCCGATACGAACAGCAGCGGCGCCGCGACGGTGTCGAATGTCACGCTGGTGCCTGACACATTCGTCGGCACCATGCCGCCCGAGGTCAGTTGGAAGACCTGACCGGGAGTGGGTCCAAGATTAGTCCCGAAAATGGTGATAATCTCGCCGGGCGATATTGCGCCGGCCAGCATGCTGGCGCCGTTTACCACCGCGCCGATGGTAGGCGCAGGCTGCGCCGTCACCGTCAGATTCACCGTAATCGTCTGGCTGGGAAGCCCAGGCGAGGATACCACCACGGTTCCCGTATAGGGTCCCGCCGGCAGTGTCGCCAGCACGGCTTGATTCAACCCGATACTGAGACTGCCCGGCGTGTTTCCGGCCCCTGGCGTCACCGTGAGGAAGTTGCTGCTAGTGGTAGCCGTAAACGGAACGCTGCCACCGGAACTGGTTACGCTGACTGTCTGCGCGGACGGCGTATTGCCCGATCCCGCGACGTAATTGAAGCTCAGCGCGCTGGCGCCTAGCACCACCGTCTGCGCCGGACCCACTACCAATGTCACAGGGACTTGCAGCGGGCTGTTGGCCGCTCCCGGAATCACTATGGTGACGAATCCGTTGTACGTTCCCTGCCCAAGATTCGAGCCGTTAGCGGTCACCGTCACCGCTCCCGGCGTGTTCCCGCTTCCGGTCACCGAAAGCCAGTTGCCTCCGTTGAAAGTGCTAGCCGACGACGAGAACGTCAGCGACCCGGAGCTGCTGG
>JAYTVY010000416.1:0-5143 GCA_043743755.1 Bryobacterales bacterium
GGTGAGCCGTTTGCGATGGGGGGAGGGCGGGGCCGGGGGGGCCCGCGCGGGCCAGGGGGCCCACCGTACAAGGGGGGCAGCGTCGCTCGAAGCGCGGGGGGTTATGGCGAGACCAACTGATTGGCTAGCGGGTATCAGGTTGCGCTTTTTGTATGCGGTGCTTGGGTGGACGGCGTGCTTTTGTGGCTTGTTCGAAGCCGTAGGCGAGCTTGAGGAGGCTACCCTCGCTCCAGGCGGGGCCGAAGAAAGACAGGCCTACGGGGAGGCCCTGGACGAAGCCCGCGGGCACGGTGATGTGAGGGTAACCGGCCACGGCGGCGGGCGTGGAACAGCCGCCGGTATCATGATCGCCGTTGATCCAGTCAATGACCCACGCGGGTCCAGCGGTGGGACCGACGATGGCGTCGAGCTTGTGCTTCGCGACGATGGCGTCAATGCCTTCGGTGCGCGAGAGGCGGCGGAGCTTTTCGACCAGATCGATGTAGATCTTGTCAGTGAGCGGACCTTTGGCCTCGGCTTTGATCAGGATTTCTTGTTCGAAGTGCGGCATCTCTTCGGCGCGATGTTTTTCATTGAACGCGATCAGCTCGGCCAGGGAGTGGACCGGATTGTCCGGCCGCGAGGCGAAGTACTTGTTCAGATCGGTCTTGAACTCCCAGAGCAGCAGCTCGAATTCGGGGTCGCTGAACTGTCCGTGGGTGGGGATGTCGGCCGGGTCAATGACCTCAGCGCCCTGGCGCTTTAGCTCGGTGAGGCAATTCTCCATGACGCGATCGGTATCGGCGGTGATGCCGAAGAATTTGCGGGCTACGCCGATGCGGGCGCCGCGCAGACCGTTGGGATCGAGGAACTTTGTGTAATCGGTGTCGCCTTTTTCGGCGAGGACGGAGAGCAGAACCGCGGCATCGCGGACGGTGCGGGTCATGGGTCCGGCGGTGTCCTGGGTGTGAGAAATGGGGACGATGCCGGCGCCACTGATCAATCCGACGGTGGGTTTGATGCCCACCAGTCCATTCATCGAGGACGGGCATACGACCGAGCCGTCGGTTTCGGTGCCGATTCCGATGGCGCACAAATTCGCGGAGACGGCCGCGCCCGTTCCGGAACTGGAGCCGCAAGGATTGCGATCAAGGTCGTACGGATTGCGAGTCTGGCCGCCGCGGCCGCTCCAGCCGCTGGTGGAATGGGTGGATCGGAAGTTAGCCCACTCGCTGAGATTGGTCTTGCCGAGCAGGACGGCGCCAGCCTTGCGCAGACAATCTACCAGGCTTGCATCGCGCGCGGGTTTCGACCCAAGCAGCGCAAGCGAGCCGGCGGTGGTGTGCATGCGGTCGGCGGTATCGATGTTGTCCTTGATCAGAATGGGGATGCCATGCAGGGGGCCGCGCGGCGGCTCGCGGTCAAGCGCGGCGGCGATGGTCAGGGCGTCGGGATTGATTTCAATCACGGAACGAAACTGTTTGTCGAGAGTCGCGATCCGAGACAGATAAATCTTGGTAAGGGAGTGCGCGGTAAGTTGCTTGCTGGCCAGGCCCTGGCGCAATGAATCGAGAGTGGCTTCTTCGACGGGAAAGGCGGCGGGCGCGGCTGAGGCCAGCGCGGCGGCAGCGGAGACACTGCCGGCGAGAAACGTACGTCGGTCCATGAAGTTGATTGTATATTGGGAGACAACCATGGCAATACGAGACGGAAAGATGACGCCGCCAGAACGCGAGTACGCAATCGAGCGTTTGAATAGCAGCCGGCAGGTATTTCTGGACGCGGTGGCGGGTGTTTCGAAAAAGCAGGCTCTGTTTCACGCGGAGGATCGCTGGTCAGTGCTCGAATACGCCGAGCATGTGGCCGTAAGCGAAGGAGCGCTGATGGATCTGGTGAAGAGCCTGCTGGCCGCGCCGGCGCAGCCGGAGTTGATGGAGAAAGCCGCTGCGATGGATGAAAGGATGCGGAAACCGGGGCGCTCACTTCCGCGCGGGGTGAATCAGGCGCCGGCGCACATGCGGCCGCACGCGCGCTTCGGAACCATTGATGAAGCAGTGTCGCACTTCGAGGAGCGCCGCGCGCGCACTTTGCGATACGCCGAAGAAACGCAGGACCCGCTGCGTCTGCATTTCGCGCCGCATCCGATTTTTGGGCCGATGGACGGATACCAGTGGATGCTGGCCAACGCCGTTCACTCCGAGACCCATTCACGGCACATCGGCGAGCTGAAGACGCATCCGGAGTTTCCATCCGAGTGAAGAAACTGCTGGCCGCGCTAGTGTGCGCCGGCGCGCTGAATCTCGCGCTGGCCGCGCTGGGACTGACGGCACGGAGTCCGTACAAACCGATGCTGTGGCTGGAGGGCGCGTTTCTCGTGCTAATTCTGGCACTCAGGGGACCGGTGGAGGACCGGCTTGAGAACAGCGGCGCGATCGCATTCGCGGCGATGCTCGCGGTCGCGATTGTGGTGGCGTACGGCCAGTGTTTCCCGGTCAACTTCCAGCATCACGACTGGACGCATCGTCACATCAGCGCGTCATTGACCAGCGTCGCGGCGTTCGCGCATTTGTTCACTACGCGGCAAGCCGATGGAATGTACCGGCCGCTGGGATTCGTATCGTACTGGGTGGATTACCGCGTCTTCGGCCCGAAGTTGTGGGGTTATCACCTCCAGAGCGTTCTGCTGCACGCGGTGAATGCGTTGTTGCTGGCGAAGGTCGCGATGCGGCTGGGATTCAGTCGCGGAACGGCATGGACGGCCGCGGCGCTGTTCGGCCTGGGGGCGATTGAATTTGAAGCTGTGCTGTGGCCCGCAGCACGATTCGATCTGCTCGCCACATGTTTCGTGATGCTGGCACTGCTGTGTTTCTTGAACTATTGGGACACGGGGCTGCCCGGCTGGCTCGCCGGGACGCTGGCTGCTTTCACTGCCGCGGTGCTGAACAAAGAGACGGGATACGCATTCGTCTTGATCGCGGCCGCGCTGCTGTTTACTCATCGGATGTGGGGGCGCGAGCGAATGCGGGCGACCCTGTTCGCGGCGCTGCTCGCGGTTCTAACAGCGGGATTGATTGCCGTGCGTTATTGGGTTTACGGCGATCTGGGCGGATATGCGACGGTGGATCTGGCAATCACTTGGAAGTCATTGTACTCGCTGCTACTAAATGCGCTGACTCTGTCTATGTTCGGGATCAATACCAGCGTGGATGGAGCATGGATGGCGCGTGCCATTTTGATTGCGTTCGCCGCGGTGATGACGGCGGCTGCCCTGCTGTACCGCGGCGGGCAGCGCGGGCGCATGCAGGCGCTGGCGTTGTTGTGCGTGCTCAGCGCGGCGCCGGCGGTGAACGTAATCGGCTGGATCAGACCCTCATTACTCCATAGCCGCCACGAATATCTGGCTGGGTTGTGGATGAGCCTGCTGGTGGCCGCGGCGCTGGCGCAATGCGGGAAACGCCGGCTGATCACCTGCGCGTGGATCGCCGTGAATATCGCGGCGCTGAATTACAACTTGTGGGTGCAGCGCGACATGTTCCAGCGGGCGGAGAGCATCGCGGAGCGAGTGGCTTGGGATTGGGAGCGCGAGGGCCATCCAGCGGTGATCCAGGTAACGGGAGCTCCCGACGATGCGAACGGCGCGTTCTATTTTGGCGATGAACTGCGCCGGCGAATCGAGGAGAAGACGGCGGGCGCGAAGGTTCCGGGACTGCGGCCGTTATCGTATGCATGGGATGAGCGCCAGCGGACGCTGGTACGGCGCTAGACGCGTTCGATTACCTGGAGCAGAGCTTTCAGCGAGGTTGAGGTGGCGAAAGCTTTTCCTTTCGGGCTCCGCCAATGCGTTTCGAGCGTGAACGTTTCCTGGTAGCCGTCCTTGCGCAAGGCCCGAATCTGTCCGATATTATCGAATTCACCTTCTCCGACGGCGGTCCACTCCACTTTGCCGCCGGGAAGATGCCGGAAGTCGCGCAGGTGCACGTGAAAGATACGCGCCGGATCCAGCAGGCGGTAGCCGTCGGGAAATGGGCGCTCACCGGAAGCGGCGGCATTGTTGGGATCCCAGGTGAGCCCCAGATTGTCTTCCTTGACGTTCTTCAGAAGCTCGGCCGCCTGCGCGCCGGTGGCCACGTAGCTGCCGCCGACGTTTTCGAGCGCGAGGCGCAGCCCGGACTTGCGCGCCCGCTGCGCGGCCTCGCGGACCAGTTCGTAAATCCTGGTGTATTCTTTTTTGTCTCCCGGTTGACTGGTGGTGAATGCGAACACGCGGATCTTGCCGGTACCGAAGGTCTTGGCCCGTTCCATGGATGCATCCAAGAGCGCCCATTGTTCGTCGAGCGCCTTCTGATCCGGCGGCAGCGGCGCCTTGAAGAACGCCGTGCCTTCGATGGAGACGTGAATGCCGTACTCGTCGCAGATCTTGCGTGCTTCGCGGATTTTGTCGAGCGGCTGCGCCGTGTTGTACTTGCCCCAGATGGACCTGATCTCGGCGTAGCTTAGCCCGAAGGTTTTAAGGAACTGAGCCGCGGTGAGTAAGTCTTCGTCAATCTCATCGGTGGTGACGCCCAGCTTGATCTCGGAGAGTGGGGCTGCGGCCAGCGGGGCCAAGACGGAGGCGATAAGGAGCTGGCGGCGGGTGAAGGTGGGCATGAGAGGAGTATAGCTTTGGGGGGACTGCATCTTTGGTGGAGATGGGCGACCGGGGGTCGCCTGCGGGCCAGGGGGCCCGCCGTACGGGCTAAGGGAGGAGGGCGCGGATGGCGAAGGGGGTGGCGATCAGGGGGTCGTCTTCCTTGACGAGATTCTCGGGGTTTGACCAGCTTCCGTCGGGGTGTTGTGTTTTGAGTAATCCGGCGGATATGGAGGAGGCGGGGAAAGATCGCAGGGATCGAAACGCTTGGGTGCTGGAAGCAGCGTAGTAAAACGCCAGGCCGCGGGGCCAGCGCTGGTAGGCTTCGCCGATGAATCCCGGGACATCCATATCGCGATGACGATCGGTTAGCCAGCGCGCGGCGGCGCGCACGCGATCATCCGATAACGAGCTGCCCAGCGCAAGGAGCGCCAGAATACCGTCGGCGGTGGTGGTGCCGTAGCTGCGAAAGTGTGTGCCGTCGTGGCCGGCCTTGTTGGTATCGAACTCGGTGGTGGAGAAGAAAAAGCCGCCATC
>JAYTVY010000417.1:0-4570 GCA_043743755.1 Bryobacterales bacterium
GTACCCGTGACCAACTTGTTCCGCGATGAGACCTTGGACAGCGAGAAGCTGCCAGTCTCGCTGTGCGCCTATACGCCTTGTTTCCGAAGCGAGGCCGGATCCTACGGGCGAGATGTTCGCGGCATCATCCGGCAGCATCAGTTCCAGAAGGTTGAGTTGGTGAAGTTCGCTCGCCCCGATCAAAGCTACGCCGAGTTGGAAAAGCTGACCGCCGACGCCGAAGACATCCTGCAACGCCTGGGATTGCCCTACCGCACCGTGGTGCTTTGCACCGGCGACATGGGCGCCGCTTCGGCCAAGACTTATGACATTGAGGTCTGGCTGCCGGGACTCAACGAGTACAAGGAAATCTCCTCGTGCTCGAATTTCGAGGCGTATCAGGCCCGCCGGGCCGCTATTCGCATGCGCGCCGGCAAGAAATCGGAATACCTGCACACCCTGAACGGCAGCGGGCTGGCCGTAGGTCGCACCTGGCTGGCGATTATCGAGAACTACCAGCAGGCCGACGGCAGCGTTGTGGTGCCGGAAGCCTTGCGGCCGTATCTGGGACTAGAAGTCATCCAGCCCCAATCACAGCCCTGGCGATAACCTCGAAATTCGCGTAAGTCTTCAGTTTGCAGTGTTTTATAGCCTAAGCCCCGATTTGCCTGGAGACCGTCTCCCGGGCCTCGCGGATAAACTGGGTTCGCATTACCAAGAATCCTGGAGGCCGCATGTATCGTATTCTTCTCTCGCTGGCGCTGGCGCCCGCCCTGCTGGCATTACCGCCGCTGCGCACTATTCAAGACACGCTTTTTCTCGCCGACGGCTCCCGGTTCAACGGACTGGCCACCGTATCCTGGCCGAGTTTCGAGGCCTCGGATGGCTCCAGCGTGGCCGCGCAAACGCTGCGGCTCCAAATCCTCGATGGTTTCGTACGGGTGCAACTGGTGCCCACCACTACCGCGCTGACCGCCGCCACCTACTCGGTAAAATACAACAGCGACGGCCGGAATCAGTATTCCGAGACTTGGGCAGTGCCGCCCGGCTTGGGATTGCTGAGGATCTCGGAGGTGCGCGTCCAGGGTCCCATCGAAGTAGTGCCTCCCGCGCCGTCCGGGTCCATCCAAATCACGGATGTCGCCGGTTTGCAGAGCGCCCTGAATATCCGCCCGGCGGCCGGAAGCGGATTCTCAACCTCGCGCGCCGCCGTCATCGATTCGTCGGGCGGTCTCGGCGCCGCGCAGGGAAGCCTCTCGGACTGCCTGCGAGTCGACGGAACCGCCGGCCCGTGCGGCAATGCGTCCGCGGCGTCTCTGGCGTTTGTGGATGGCGAGGCCCCCTCCGGGCTCCTGGATGGCGTCAACCCCAGCTTCAGCTTCGCCAATTCGCCCAACCCCACCTCCAGCCTGCTGCTGTATCGTAACGGCCTGCTGCAGCGTCAGGGGCATGACTTCACGCTGGCCGGAGCGTCGATTACCTTCCAGGCCGGTGCCGTGCCAAATCCCGGCGACATCCTGGTGGCGTCCTACCGGCTAGGGGTGGCGCTCACCGGGGTGGGCTTCGTGGATGTCGAAACACCGGGGGGCACGCTCAACGGGACAAACACGGCGTTCACGCTCGCGCAGTCGCCAGTCCCCGCCGGAAGTCTGATTGTGTTTCGGAATGGGCTCCGTTTGCGGGCGAACGTCGATTATTCGGCTAGCGGCAGCTCCTTGACGTTCCTGAACGGTCAGGTACCCCAAAGCGGGGACGTCCTGCTTTGCTCCTATCGAATAGCCCAATAGAACCTCAGGGGCCGTACTGCTACGGGTTTTTCCACTACCCCATTACGTAAATTATTAGATTGTGGAACGATATCGCTTCCCTCATCATGGTGTTAGGAAGATCGCCCGAGGAGCGCGTTTACAATGCGAAACTTTTTCAAAAGGCTTTGGCACGACCGGATCGGTCAGGATCTGATCGAGTACTCGCTTCTTGCGGCCGCGCTGGTGGTAACCGTCGCAGGCTTCCTGCCCACCACCCTCATGCCGGCTGTAAGCACCATCTTCTCGAAGATCAGCAGCGCCTTCGGCGCTAGCTAGTCACGCTAGTGAACTGCGGTTACGTTCGCCAGCACCGTCACCGGACTTACGATCTGTTCTTCGTTTTGCTGGTGAAGCTCGCAAAAAGAGGTAGGCTCGGTTCCAGCCACAAACCAGGAACTCTCCACCCAGGGACAGTACGGCATGGCTAATAGTCCTGTCGTGGGGTCCACTGTAGCCCGCAGGACTCCCGCCGGTTGCGGAAACGGTTTGGCCTCGCGATAGCGCTTGTAACGCGTAGCTTCCTGCATGAATTCAGTCCACACCGGCAATGCCGACCGTGCGCCTTCCAGGCCAAGCTCGTGGTAATCGTCATAACCGATCCACACCACGCACAATAGTTCCGAGGTAAAGCCCGCGAACCATCCGTCGTGTGAGGTTCCAGTTTTCCCGGCCGCCGGCAGCTTGAATCCGCGAGAGCGAACCCCTGCCGCCGTCCCGCTGCGCATCACTTCCTGCAGCATATCCACCATCAGGAAAGTGACGCGCGGGTCCAGCACGCGCCGGGTTTCCGTTTCGCCGCTGAGCACGGACTGATCCCGCGAGTCGCGAATCGAGGTGAACATCTGCGGCGAGACGCGCATTCCGCCGTTGGCGAATACCGTATAGGCGCCCGCGATTTCCAGCGGCGTGACATCGTAAGAACCCAGCGCCACCGCGGGCGTGGGCCGGATGTCTTCGTTCATTCCCGCGCGCCTCGCCAGCGCCACTACTTTGTCAAAACCCACCAGCTCCCCAACCTTCACGGCTGCTACGTTCATGGACTTCGCCAGCGCCTGCTTATAAGTGACCGTGCCGTGGAATCCGTGCTTGAAGTTATCGGGTGAATAGGTCTGATTTGCAAAGCGGAATACGGTCGGCTGATCCAGCACCACGGAGCTCGGAGTGAAGACCGGTCCATATCCTTCCACCGCCGAACTCAGAGCCGTGGCATAGACGAAAGGTTTGAACGCGGACCCCGGTGGACGCCGCGCCACTGCGCGGTTCAACTGGCTGACCGAATAATTGCGCCCCCCGCACAGCGCCTTTATTTCGCCGGTGTGCGGATCGAGCGCTATCAGCACTACCTGAGGCGCGGCGCGAGTGGCGCCTTTCTTGTTCTGGCGCGCCAGTTCCTTATCGACATTCTCCATGCCGTCGCGGATAGCCTTCTCTGCTGCCGCCTGCAGCCTCAGATCCAGCGTGGTGTAGACGTTCGAGACGCCTTTCAACTCGCGATTGTCCAGCCGCTTCTGCAGATCGTCGCCTAGCAAATCGACGAAGTATTGCGTTTCCGACAACTCCGTGGCGCCCGATTCGAGTTTCAGGGGAGCCGCGGCGGCCTGCTCATATTGGGCCGGAGTGATCCAGCGATTCTCCCGCATCAGCGTCAGCACCAGGTTGCGCCGCTCCACCGCCCGCTCCGGATACCGGATTGGATTGAACCAGCTGGGGCGCTGGATGATGCCCGCCAGCAACGCGGCTTCCGGGAGGTTCAGATTGCGCACATCCTTATTGAAATATGCCCTGGCCGCCTGCCCGAATCCATGGATATGAAAAGTTCCCCGGCTGCCTAGATAAACCTGGTTGGCATAGTGCTCGAAGATCTTCTTCTTCGAAATCCGTTGTTCCAGATGCAGCGTAATCATGCACTCGGCGCTCTTGCGCCTCCAGGTCTTGTCTGGATCCAGATACAGGTTGCGCGCGAGCTGCATGGTGAGTGTGGAAGCGCCCTGCTCTTTCTTGCGATCCTTGAAGTCCACCCAGGCGGCCTTCGCGATGCGCGGAATGTCCAGGCCAACGTGCTGGAAGAAGTGCTTGTCCTCGGCCGATATTACAGCCTGTACCAGCACCGGCGGCAGATCCTGATAGCGCACCATGATGCGTTTCTCGCGGCCATCTTCCGACAGGTTGGCGATCATTTGCGGAGGCAGCTCATACTCAGCCAGCCTTCCGCCCGCAAGATCGCTCAGGCCTGTAACCACGCCGCGGTCGAAGTGGATTCGCGCGCCTGTCTTTCCGGTGTGGATCGTCACTTGATGCTCGCCGTCCTCAAAACTCACCCCATGCGTTGTGCAGCGCCGCAACGCCGATACCAGATCGTCTTCCGAAATCTGGTCGCCGGGCGTGATCTGCTCACCCACTGCATAAAAGTTGAAGGTATGAGAGAACGGACCAGCATCGAGCTGCGCATCGATCTTCCGCGTGAATCGAGCCCAGGCGACGCCGGCTACGATCATCCCAATCAGGATGACGGCCGCGCCGCAACAGGACCACATCAAGATTCGTCGGTGAGCCGGAGTCAATTCCACTTTATTAGGGTCCGGACTCTCCGTTTTGGGTTCGGTTGTGGGATGTTCTGTGAGCTGCACGGCTATAAGAGTGCATTTGCCTTGCCATCCTGTAGAACCGTCAGCTTAGACACACTCAAAGACGGGAATCAAGCGTTTTTTACCCGATGAGACGAAGACCTCTTTACAATTTGTCTTTTATTTGCCCTGTTAGAGGGACCCGTGGCATTTGGCAAG
>JAYTVY010000418.1:0-2352 GCA_043743755.1 Bryobacterales bacterium
GCGGCCCGCCCGAGTTGCCCGGATTGATGGCCGCGTCGGTTTGGATTAGTCCTTCCAGAGTCTGCTCGTCTTCGCCTCGGATGGTGCGTCCCAGCGAGCTGATCACGCCCGTGGTCAGCGTTCCTTCCAAGCCGAACGGATTCCCGATCGCAAGCACCTTCTGGCCTACTTGAATGTTGTCGGAATCGCCCAGATGCAGCCACGGGAGGTTCTTCTTGGGTGTGATCTGAATCAGCGCGAGATCGTTATAAGGATCGCGGCTCAAGAGTGTAGCTTTGTAGCGCGTCTGATCCGACTCGGTAACCTCGATTCGATTCGCGTCGCCGATCACGTGGTTGTTGGTGAGAATCCGGCCGTTGGCGCTGATGACAAAACCCGAGCCGAAGTCGCGCTGCGGGTAAACTTCCATGAAAAACGTGCGCTTGTAAATGGTGCTGGTGATATTCACCACTGAACTGCGCGTGGACTTGTAGATATCGATGTTGTTGAGCTCGTCCGCGCCCAGTCCGGCGCTGTGCGTCACGCTGGGCCCACTCCATAGCTGACCCGCGCCGCTGATTGGCTGGAATATCCGGCGCTGTCCCCACTGTGTTCGCGAGGTCAAGAGGACGAATGCGCCGGCAATGACGGCGGCTAGTAATACGATTCTGAATCTCATGGCTGTAAACTCCGCAGCGAGCGGTAAACCTCTCGCGTCTGCTCCAGTGCGTGCTCCTTGGCGCCGGAAGTATCGATAACGTAATCGGCCAATTTCACCTTCTCTTCTAAAGGCAACTGCCGGTCCAGCCGCGCGAGCACTTCATCCCGGGTGAGCCCATCGCGCTTCATGGCGCGCTGAATCTGCAGCTCTCGCCCGCACATCGCGACAATCAGCCGGGCGAATCTCCTGTAACTACCAGTTTCAACCAGAATCGCCGCTTCCACAACCACGATGCCATCCGGGTCGGACGATTGAATCCCGGCCAGGATCTGTTCCTCGCGCCGGACCACCGCGGGATGGACGAAGCTGCTGAGCTTCGCGAGCCGCTCCGGATAGCCGAAGACGAGACCTGCCAGACGGCGGCGGTCAATGGCGCCGTCTGCGTCGAGAATCTCGCGGCCAAACTCATTCACTACGGGAGCGTACGCCTCACCATCCGGCAGCAAGACCTCATGCCCCAGCGCATCGGCCTCTATCAAGTGACACCCGAGATCCACGAGCGAGTGCCCCACCAGGCTCTTTCCGCTGGCGAGTCCGCCGGTGAGTCCCACGCGCAGCATGGTTAAGCGGCGTCCAGCCGCCGTTCCGCGGATTGAACGGTATTCGTCATCAGCATCGCGATAGTCAGCGGCCCCACTCCGCCGGGAACCGGAGTGTAGGCGCCCGCAATCCGTTGGGCCGCTTCCGGGTCGACATCGCCGGTGACTTTGCCATCCGCCAGGCGATTCATTCCCACGTCGATCACCGTCGCGCCGGGCTGAATGAAATCCGCGGTGACCAGGCGGGATCGGCCTATGGCGGCCACCAGGATATCGGCGCGCCGGCACTCGTCCGCTAAATTGGCCGTCTTCGAGTGGCAGATGGTCACCGTGGCATTCGCATGCAGCAGCAGAATCGCCATCGGCTTGCCGACGATGTCGCTACGGCCCACTACCACCGCGCGCCGTCCGGCGATCGGGATCTGGTACCGCTTGAGAAGTTCGAGAATGCCGGAAGGTGTGCAGGGACGCAGCCCCGGAATGCCCGCGACTAAATTCCCGACGTTCAGGGGGTGGAATCCATCGACGTCCTTCCGCGGATCAATGGACAACAGCACACGGTGGCTGTCGACTTGCGGCGGCAGCGGCATTTGCACCAGGATGCCGTCGATCTCCGGCCGCTGGTTCAAGCCCTCCACGATGCCCAGCAGATCGCCGGTGGAAATGTTGTCGCCGGGGGTGATCTTCTCGCTGTAGATGCCCAGATCGGCCGACGCCTTTATCTTGCCGCGCACGTAGATTTCAGACGCTGGATCGTGGCCCACCAGGACCACGGCGAGTCCGGGAGGCCGCCGGAGCAGAGCGATACGGGGCTTCAATTCGGAGAGGATCTGGTCGCGGATGCGTTTGCCGTCAAGGACCGTGGCGGGCATTCATTCGTGAGGATAGCAGAGGGCCAAAAGAAGAACCGCGCTGGAAACTGGTCCTATGGAGGAAGACCGTTCCAGCGCGGCTCGCCCCAGACGGGCTAGGATCCAGCGTCGGCACGAATAGCACGGACACCCGCTTGCAGTTCCATTCCTGGTGAGGCCCGCGTCCTTTCTTGTCCTGCACCATGAAAGCCACCCGCAACCGAAACCTTAGACCCCGGGTGAGATCGTTATTAAAGCGAAT